>JBFGHG010000292.1:0-5188 GCA_041578395.1 Acidobacteriota bacterium | reverse complement strand
CGGACGCGATTCGATGCCGGTCGAAGATCGTGTCGACCATCTTCCAGGCCGTCTTCAACATGACCGGCGTGATGCGGTGCCGCTTCATGGCGGCTCATTTTCCCCCGCCGCGCCCCGCTCTCCAAGGAACATTTCCGGCGAGACTTGCGTAGAGGAACGTTGTACGCTCATGGGGAGGTGAGTCTGCGGGGGTGTGACCCGCCTGTTTGTTCGACCCACCGGGGCTTTTGACTTTTTGCAATGAGAATTCGAGGAGGTGCCATGCGGCGAATACTCGTTTCCGGGGCGCTGTGTGCGCTCGCGGTGTGCTGGCTGCCGGCGGAGGACGTGGGGACGATCCCCGACGCCAACCCGCCGCTTTACGCTCTGACGGGCGCCACGGTCGTCGTCGGCAACGGAGAGGTGATCTCCAACGCCACCGTCGTGGTCCGCGACGGACTGATCGAGTCGGTCGGCCCTGCCGTGGCCGTGCCCGATCACGCCTGGAAGATCGACGCGCAGGGGTTGTTCGTCTACCCCGGCCTGATCGACGCACTGACCAGCGACGGCTTGAAGAGACAGGCCGGCGGCGGTGATGCCGGGCAGCGCGGGCAGCGCGGACGCGGGGGCGACTCCCCGCAGGGTGAAGAAAGCGAAGAAGGCCCCGGCATGAACGCCCACCATTCGGCCGCCGACATGGTCCACGCTTCCGACAAGAAGCTGGAGTCGTGGCGGCAAGCCGGGATCACGACCCTGCACGTGACGCCCGACGACGGCATCTTCCAGGGCACCACCGCCGTGATCAACCTCAACGGACGCGAGGCCGACCAGATGATCGTGCAGCCCGGCACGGCCATGAGCATGGCCTTCGAATCGCAGGGCTTTCGCACCTACCCCGGCTCCCTGATGGGCGTGATCGCGCACGTCCGACAGACCCTGCACGATGCCCGCCACTACCAGCAGGCCTGGGCCGAGTACGACCGCGACAAGCGCGGCATGAAGCGCCCCGAGACCGACCGCACTCTGGCGGCGCTGGCGCCCGTGGTCGAGGGTTCGATGCCGATGATCTTCCCCGCCAAGCGCGCCCGGGAGATCCGGCGCTCGCTGGCGCTGTGCGCTGAGGTGCAGGCCCGCTGCATCGTGGCGGGCGGCTACGAGGCGGACGAAGTGGCCGGCGAGCTGGGCGAGGCCGCCGTACTGCTGAGTCTCGACTACCCCAAGAAGCCGCGCGACCCCCATCCGGAGGAGCAGGAGTCGGTCTCCGAGCTGCGCTACCGGGTGATGGCCCCGGCGGCGGCCGGACGGCTGGCCGAGGCGGGGGTCCGCTTCGCCTTCTACTCCGACGGAGCGTCCGCCAAGGACTTCCTGGGCAACATCCGCAAGGCTGTCGAGCGAGGCCTCCCGAAAGACGCGGCGATCCGGGCGGCTACGCTCGGCGCCGCCGAGATCCTGGGCGTGGAGCAGCAGCTGGGCTCCGTGGAGGCGGGCAAGATCGCCAACCTGGTGGTCGCCGACGCCGACCTCTTCGACGAAGGCGCCCAGATCCAGAAGGTCTTCGTGGACGGCGTCCTCTTCGACGTCCCCACCAAGCCCAAGAAGGAGGCCGGCGACGATGAAGCGCCGGTCACCGTCGCGGGCACCTGGGAAGTCGAGGTGCAGGCCCCCGGACAGACGCACGAGATGGTGCTCGACCTGACCCAGGACGGTCAGACCCTCACCGGGACCGTCTCCTCCGATATGGGAAGCCTCGAGTTCTACGACGGTTCGGTGAACGGCAACGCCTTCACCCTCAAGTTCGAGACGGACCCGGGACACGGGGTGATGACGGAGATCACGCTGTCGGCCACCGTCGAAGGCGACTCGATGACCGGCACCGCCACCGTGGCGGGAATGGGCTCGGCGCCGATGGAAGGAAGGAGGGTCCCCCGATGAGATCCCTCACGAAGATGCTGATCGGCCTGGGCGCCGTCCTGCTGCTGGCAGGCGGCACGGCCTGGGCCAACGAAACCCTGATTCGCAACGCCACCATCCTGACCGTCAGCGGCGGGACCATCGAGAACGGCTCGATCCTGATCCGTGACGGCAAGATCGCCGCCGTGGGCCGGGACGTCACGGCCGGGCCCGACGCCGAAGTGATCGACGCGGCCGGCAAGTTCGTCACCCCCGGCATCATCGACTGCCACTCGCACATCGCGGCGGACTCGATCAACGAAGGCGCCGTCAACGTCTCCTCGATGACCGGCATCGAGGACGTGCTGGACGCCACCGACTTCAACATCTACCGCGACATGGCCGGCGGCGTGACCACCGCGAACATCCTGCACGGCAGCGCCAATCCGATCGGCGGCAAGAACGCCGTCATCAAGCTGCGCTGGGGCAAGCCCGCCGCCGAACTGCTGTTCGAGGGGGCCAAGCCGGGCATCAAGTTCGCGCTGGGAGAAAACACCAAGCGGCCAGGCATCCCGCTGTACGCCCGCAACAACCCGCGGCGCTACCCCTCCAGCCGCATGGGCGTGGAGGACGTCATCCGCAGCGCTTTCCGCGAGGCGCAGGAGTACGCCGCGTCGTGGGAGAGCTACGAACAGCGGAAGGCCGCCGGCGAGCGGGTGATCCCGCCCAAGCGGGACTTCCGCCTGGAGCCGCTGGTGGAGATCATGCGCGGGGAGCGGCTGCTGCACTCGCACTGCTACCGGGCCGACGAGATCCTGATGCTGATCCGGGTGGCGGAGGACTTCGGCTTCCAGATCGCCACTTTCCAGCACGTCCTGGAAGGCTACAAGGTGGCCAAGGAGATCGCCGCCCATGGCGCGGGCGCGTCCACCTTCTCCGACTGGTGGGCCTACAAGGTGGAGGCCTACGACGCCATCCCCCACAACGCCGCCATCATGACCCGCAAGGGCGTGCTGGTGTCGATCAACTCCGACTCGGCCGAAGAGGCGCGCCACCTCAACCAGGAAGCCGCCAAGGCGATGCGCTACGGAGGCCTGAGCGAGCAGGAGGCGCTGGCGCTGGTCACGCTCAACCCGGCCAAACAGCTGCAGATCGACGACCGCGTCGGCTCGATCGAGACCGGCAAGGACGCCGACCTGGTCGTCTACCGCAACCATCCGCTGAGCGTCTACGCGGTGCCCGAGATGGTCTTCATCGACGGCCAGCTCTACTACAGCCCCGAGAAGGACGCCGAGCGGATGGCCGCCCTGGAGGCCGAACGGACGCGGCTGATGGAGCTGGACGAGCCCAAAAAGAAGAAGAAAGAGACCGGTGACCCCGTCGACGTGACGGGCAACTGGGAAGTCGCCGTCACCGCGCCCGAAGCCACCTACGAGATGGTCTTCGAGCTGTCGCAGGACGGGGAGAGCCTCGACGGCCAGGTGGTCTCCAACATGTTCGGGAGTTTGCCCATCTTCGACGGCAGCGTCTCCGGCGACCACTTCAGCTTCCGCTTTCAGGTCGACGTAGGCCAGGGCCCGATGGTGATCTTCGTGGAGGCCGACGTGGACGGCGAGTCGATGCGCGGCTCGGCCGGCCCCGAGGGTGACGATTCGGCGCCGCTGGAAGGGCGCAAAATCCCCGGTGCGGCCGGGAGGACGGGAGGTGCGCGATGAGCCGGCTCAAACTCTGCCTGGTGCTGGTTCTGTTGCTGGTGGCGGTGACTGCCGCCGCCTCCGCACAGGACCGCTACGCGATCCGTAACGCCCGCATCGTGACGGTGTCGGGCGAGACCATCGAACGGGGCAACGTGGTCATCGAAGACGGCCGCATCCGCGCCGTCGGCCCGGGCGCCCCGATTCCCTCGCGGACCCGCGTGATCGACGGCCGCGGCCTGACGGTCTACCCGGGCCTGTTCGATTCCTACACCCGCCTGGGGCTGACCGAAGTGGGCGCCATCCCGGTCACCAACGACTACAACGAGATGGGCGAGTACATGCCCCACCTGCTGGCCTTCAGCGCCGTGCACGTGGAGAGCGAGCACATCCCGGTGGCCCGCGTGGACGGGATCACGCACGTGCTGAGCGCGCCCGGCGGGGGAGTGATCCCCGGCCAGGGGGTGCTGATGCACCTGGACGGCTGGTCGCCCGAGGAGATGGAGATCCGGCGCCACGGCGCGCTGCTGCTCGACTTCCCCTCGCTGCTGCCGCTGCGCCGGAGCTTCTTCGGCTCCTCCGCGGGGCGCCGGCCGCAGTCCGAGCTGGAGAAGGAGTTCAACGAGAAGCTCGAGCAGCTCGAGGAGCTGTTCGACAAGGCCCGGCACTACGCGACCGCCAGGGACGCCGGCGCGCCCGTCGAGTACGAGAAGCAGTACCAGGCGCTGATCCCGGTCCTCAGAGGCGAGCTGCCGGTGATCATCGAGGCCTCGAGCAGCGTGGACATCCAGAAAGCGGTGGAGTTCGCCGAGAAGCACGAGCTGAACTACCTGATCGGCGGCGCTGACGACGCCTGGAAGGTGGCCGATTTTCTGGCCGAGCACGGCACGCGGGTCATTCTGGGACCGCGGCAGGAACTGCCCTACCGCGAGGACGACCCGATCGACATCATCTACCGGACGCCGGCGATCCTGCACGAAAAAGGCGTGCGTTTCGCGCTGGCCACCGGGGGCTCGTCCGACGTCCGCACGCTGCCCTTCGAGATCGGCAACGCGGTGGCTCACGGCCTGCCCTACGAGGCCGCCCTGCGCGCCATCACGCTGACGCCCGCCGAGTTCCTCGGCATCGCGGATCAGCTGGGCAGCATCGAGGCCGGCAAGGTGGCCAACCTGGTGGTGGCCGAAGGGGACGTCCTGGAGTACCGGTCCCCGATCCGCCACGTCTTCATCCAGGGGCGTCCGATCGAACTGGAGAGCAGGCACACCCGGCTGTACGACAAGTACATCAACCGGCCGTGAGAGTGGCGCGGGCATCCTTGCCCGCGATTCCGGAGGGCATGAGCCGAGGCAAGAGGGGGAGTGATACACTCCCCCAATGCCGAACCGCCTGTCCCAGGAGACGAGTCCCTATCTGCTGCAGCACGCCCACAACCCGGTGGACTGGCATCCCTGGGGGCCGGAGGCGCTCGAGAAAGCGCGGCAGCTGGACCGCCCGATCCTGCTGAGCGTCGGCTATTCCGCCTGCCACTGGTGCCACGTGATGGAGCGCGAGTCGTTCGAGGACGAGCGGATCGCCGCCCTGATGAACCGGCACTTCGTCAACGTCAAGGTGGACCGCGAAGAGCG
>JBFGHG010000291.1:0-5188 GCA_041578395.1 Acidobacteriota bacterium | reverse complement strand
GCCCAGCGGAAATGCGCAATACGAGCTGACCTGGGTTGATCGGAATGGTCGCCCGGAGATGCTTTTTGAATCGCCCCAGCCGCTCATCGCTCCCCGCTTGTCACCCGATGGAACGCAGGTGGCAGTTACGATAGTTGACGGGTCCAATATCGACGTGTGGCTGTTTGACCTCAGGCGGCGCACCATGACACGCCGGTTGACGACGCATCCCGGGGAGGACTTTGGAGCAGTCTGGCATCCCCAGGGCAAGGCGCTGGCCCTGGCTTCCGAGGTAAGTGAGAACCAAGAGAACCCGGGACCCGAGTTGGCCTGGATCGCCGACATCGCTGCCGGCGGACCACCGGAGGTGCTCTTGCGAACGCCCGGTGACGGCAATTGGGATTTCCCGGCGTCCTGGTCGCGTGACGGACAGCGGCTCGCCTTCGTGGCAAACCGGGGAGAGGCACACGGCGACATCCTCTTTTTCCCGATGTCGGCAGGCCGTGGCCCCCTCGTCTTTCTGGAGAGCCCCGCTGATGAGTACGCGCCTATGCTCTCTCCGGACGGACGATGGTTGGCATATGTCTCGGACGATACCGGCCGCGATCAAATCTATGTTCAAATCGTGTCTGGGCCGGGTGCACGCACCCAGATTTCGTCTCAGGGAGGCACCGAGCCGATCTGGTCGCGCGATGGCCGGGAACTCTTCTACAGAGAAGGCAATCGCTTCATGGCGACACGAGTCGATGGGTCCGGCCGCACCTTCGTGGCCGAGGATGCGAAATTGCTCTTCGAGGGTCCTTTCGATCCATGGGAAGCTTTCGGCGCACGTGCCGCGAACTACGATATCAGTCCTGACGGAACTCACTTCGTCGTTGCCCGGCGCAAGAGTATGGTGACGGCAAGGGTGATCGATGTGGTGTTGAACTGGGCGAGGACGACGCGGCGTCCGCTCGAGAGTCACTAACGTGCTTGAGTGACGATCGCACCTAAAATCGAGTGCGTGCAAAGGCCAAAACACCGACAAATTTTATGGATGCGAAACGGGGTCATGGCTCCGGAGAGAAGCCCGACTGCGGCACAAATCTGGAACAAGCTGCAAAACAGCCCAGATCCAACCACTCAGCACTTAGTCTAAACCGTTGATATGATTGGAGTTATCTGGCGTCCCCAAGGGGATTTGAACCCCTGTCGCCGCCGTGAAAGGGCGGTGTCCTAGGCCAGGCTAGACGATGGGGACGCCCGGCGAAGTGGGCATTCTAGCACGAAAATTTCGCGAGTGTCGAATCCCCGGGAGAGGCTCCCGGCGCCGCCTTCAGCCGCCCTCTCCGCCCTCGTCCGACGCCCCCCGCAGCACCTCGCCACAACTGCGGCAGACCTCGCGCCGGCGCGCGTTAAGCGTCCCGCAGCCGGGGCAGGTCAGGTACATGGCGCGGGCGAACAGCTGGGTCAGGACGAAGCTCACCACCAGGATGCCGCCCACCAGCAGGACCGAAAGAAGCGTGTCTCGCATGACCCCAGCCCTATTCCGGCGAGAGCGAGGCCAGCGGATTGGCGAAGCCCGCTTCCTCGAAACAGCGCGACGCCTGCTCGCGCAGCCAACGGGTCACCTCGGGATGGGGCAGCAGACCCCGGCCGTCGGCCACGTACTCCAACCCCTCGAGCACCGCGCGGTAGGGGCCGAAGCCGAAGACGCGAAACGGTACCACGATCACGCGCGCCCCCTCGCGCCGGTGCCGCCCGACGAACTCCCGGATGCGGGCCTCCGCCTCGAGGCGCTTGTCCCGCCAGTCCTCGCGCAGCGTCTCGGCCCGTACCTCCCGGAAACCCTGCTCGCGAATCCGGCCAGCCAGCTCGTCCAGACGCTCGAGCCAGCGGGCGTTCAGCTGATCGTCCCCCTCTCCATGAGCCAGCACCAGGACCGCCTCGCCGCCCGGCTCCCGGCTCAGCGCCTGCACCCGCTCGACGATCACCTCCGCCATCGCCGGGGCGTCGTACAGGCCCTGGCGGCTGATCGCCAGCCGGGCGGAGGTCTCGATGGCGGGGATAGGGTGCTCTCGGCTGCTCACGAACCGCGGCGGCGGCCGTTGGTCCAGGTGTTCGAAATGCTGGGCGCCGCCGCCATGACCCGGATGCAGCAGGAAGGAGTCGGGGGGCTCCGGCCGCACCCCCAGAAAATACTCGGTCTGCTCCAGGAAGGACTCCCCGGAGACGAACAGGCGAACTACCGCGATCTCGGAGACTCCCCGCGCTTCCAGACGGGAGACGGCCTGCTGCAGGCTCTCCCGGTCGGCCATCCCGAAGGCGACCTCCACCGGACACCAGCGGCGCAACGGCTCCACTGCCTCGAGCACCGCCTCGTTCCAGCTGGGCGTCCCCCCGTGCGCCATCACCACGATCCCCTGGCCGGGGCCGGACCGCTCGGCCGGGGCCCAGCAGGCGAGTCCCAGTACGAGCAGGGCGGTTTTCACAACGATTCGAGATTTCCACTTATTGATCTGCACGAAGCCCTCACCGTCCGCGTTTCGCTCGATGGCCACCCCCCCCGCAACCCGCGGGAAATCGGCCCCATTTCCGGTTTTTGACGCTCAGAGGAAAATTGTATACCTTGTCAGTCCCCTGGTGTAGATAGGCTGCGGCAGCGGTGAAAATCGACGTTTTTTCCGTTGTGCCCCCGGGGCGCGGTTGCTATGGTTTGATTCGTTGATACCTGAGGAGGATCCGTCATGACTTACATCGTCACCGAACGGTGCGTGGACTCCCGCTACACGGAGTGCGTGGCCGACTGTCCGGTCGATTGCTTCTACGAGATCACAGACCCCCACATGCTGATCATCAACCCGGACGAGTGCATCGACTGCGACGCCTGCGTGGCGCTCTGCCCGGTCAACGCCATCTACCCCGAGGCCGAGGTCCCGGAAGAGTACTCCGATTGGGTCGAGAAGAACGACGCGGAGCTCTGCACAGACGACAACCGGATCACGGACACCTCCGACAAGCTCGAAACGGCGCTGACGATCGAAGAGGTCCACCAGCGCGAAGAAGAACAGTACGGCTACGCCCTCCCCGATCCCACCAGCGCCGCCCACTGAGAATCCGGGCAGCGCCCCGGCGGCTTCCCGTTCAGCCCTTCCGCGCACCCGGAAGGGCTTTCCTTTTTCTGAAACCCTTCGGCTGGAGCCGCGTCCTAAGCACACTGAAGGGATTTTTGAAATGAAAATTCTTCCGGCGGGCCCGGTTTCGAGCAGAGAGCTGCGTTGCGGCCTGTGGTGCCGCACCGGCCGGGCATAGCGAAAAAAACACCCCAGCTTTCCCACTTTTCATTCCCGACGGGCACTGGAATACAGCGAGCGCGGACACCACTGCGCCCACACCCGTCTTGGTTCGGGGACGGCCTGGGATCGCCGGATCGAAATACGAGGAGCGAGCAGGAGATGCAGTCGAAAACTTCCTCTTTCCTGAGCCTGGCCGTGCTGGCTCTGGCGGTGGGGATCTTTGCCGGAACCGCGGGGGCGACGTTCTGGGTGAGCCATGGAGCGGCCTGGATGACGCCGCCGCTGGAAACGTCGCAGAAGACACTGCCCCGCAAGCTGCCCAACGAGCGGCTGCAGCTGATCGCCGATCTGGCCGCCGAATTCGGTATGAGCCCGCAGATCGTCGCGCTGGTGGACCGCTACGCGCGCCAGTACGTCGATCCCGCCCAGCCCGAGTGGCGGCTCGTCCAGACCCCGGAGTTCATGACCCATCTGATGCTCTCCGTCATCTGGGCCGAATCGCGGGGCGACCCGCGGGCCGTAGGGGACAGCGGGCGCGCGCGCGGCCTGACTCAGATCTGGGTCTCGACGGCGCAGCAATACGGCGAAGTGACGGCCAGCGAGCTGCTGGATCCGGAGCTGAACCTCGAGTACAGCTTCCAGCATTTCCACTACCTGCTGAAGCGCTACCGGGGCAACCTGGCCATGGCGCTCTATTCCTGGAACCGCGGCGAGGGGACGGTCGACCGGCTGCTGCGCTACGGCAAGACCCCCGCCAACGGCTACGGGCGCAAGGTCTACCGGGCGTCGCTGGCGGCCGGAGGGGATTGAGGCCTGGTGGCGCGGCCATCCAGGGCGATTCTCTCCTGCGGTCACGGGCAGGGACGTCCGCGCCACCTTTCTCTCGTCGGCCCTGTCCAGTAGAATAGGGGCGAGATGGACGTTTTCAACCTGGCCCTGGCTCTCGGTTCCAGCGTGACGGCGGGACTGAACCTCTACCTGACGGTCTTCGCTCTCGGGCTGATGCAGCGTTTCGAGCTGCTGCAGCTGCCGGCCGACCTCCAGGTCCTGTCTCACGACTGGGTGCTGGCCACCGCCGGAATTCTGCTGCTGGTGGAATTCGTGGCCGACAAGATCCCCTATGTGGACAACACGTGGGACGCGATCCATAGTTTCGTTCGCATCCCCGCCGGCGCCGTCCTGGCGGCCTCCGCCGTAGGCGACGTCTCGCCGGCCGTGATGTGGACGGCGGCCCTGCTGGGCGGGGCGGTTTCGTTCACCAGCCACGGGGCCAAGAGCTCCGCGCGTTTGGCCGTCAACTCCACACCCGAGCCCTTCAGCAACTGGTTTCTGAGCCTGGCCGAGGACCTCTTCAGTTTTGTCCTGCTCTGGCTGGTCGGGGCTTATCCCTATCTGGCCATTGCTCTGGCGGTGCTGATGCTGGCGCTGGGCGCGACGGTACTGTACCTGTTCTTTCAGTTCTTCAAGCGGATATTCGGAGGAGTCCGGCAGAGCGCCTGAGGGCGGCGGCGGCAACCTCCAACAGGGTTGGGAGTATGGATCTCGAGGGCGTGACCAGAATCGACGACGCTGCGGAGCGCGCCATCCGCGAAGCTGCGGGGGACTGGAAGGCCGCGCACCGGCTGCTGCGCGAGAGCGTGGACCTCAACGAGAGGCTGCGCGACGACCTGGTGACGCGAAGCCTTCATCGGGAATTGCGCGACGCGGCCGTGCGGCTGGGCACCTCCACCGTTCCCTGCCCCTCGTGCGGCGAAGACATCCCGGTGGACGCCACTCAGTGCCGGCTGTGCGGAGAATCGTTCGAGGAGCCGGTCTCCAGTTCGGCCCCGCTGCCGCCTCCCCGGGCGGCCGAGGGGGGGCCGATCATCCGCCACTTCACCCTGTTGGCGGGCTGGATTCTGATCGTCCTGATCGTGATCCTGATCATCTCCTTC
>JBFGHG010000290.1:0-5192 GCA_041578395.1 Acidobacteriota bacterium | reverse complement strand
GTTCAGGTACAACGTGTTGGACTCCATGTTCAGGTGCGTCATGAAGAGGTCTTCGTCCCCGTCCCCGTCCACGTCGCCCGCGGCCACCCCCATGCTCCCTTCGGGCGCGCCCTCGGCGTTGAAGGCGGCCCCGGCCAGCAGCGCCTCTTCGCTGAAGGTGCCGTCTCTGCGGTTGATCCAGAGGTGGTTGGCGGCGCCGTCGTTGGCCACGTAGACGTCCTGCCAGCCGTCGCCGTCCAGGTCGGCGCAGGTCACCCCCAGGCCGGGGCCGACCGCCGCCGTGATCCCCGCCTGCTCGCTGACGTCGCGGAAGCGGCCGTCCCCCTGGTTGGCGAAGAGGCGGTCGGGGAGCGGGCGGTAGAGGTTGGGGTTGCAGTAGTCGGGCGCGCCCCCGGCGTCGAAGCAGCGCTTGTTGCCCGCCACCGTGAAGTCGATGTAGGCGAGCACGAACAGATCCAGGTCGCCGTCGCGGTCGTAGTCCAGAAACGCCGCGCTGGTGTTCCAGCGGCCGTCGCCCACCCCCGCCTCGGCCGTAACGTCGGCGAAGGTGCCGTCCCCATTGTTGCGGTACAGGACGTTGGGGCCGAAGTTGGTGACGTACAGGTCCAGGTCCCCGTCGCCGTCGTAGTCCCCCACGGCCGCCCCCATGCCGTACCCCGCGTCGCCCACGCCGGCAGCCGCCGTGACGTCGGTGAAGCGCAGCGGGGCGCCGTCCTTCCGCTCGTTCCGGAAGAGCCGGTTGGTGGGGGGCTCGGCGGCGCCCCCGTCCCCCAGCGGCCCCCCTTGCAGCAGGTACGCGTCCAGGTCGCCGTCGCCGTCGTAGTCCAGCAGGGCCGCGCCCGGGCCCATGATCTCCGGCAGGTAGTACTGGCCGGTGCCGCCGTTGACGTGGACGAAGCGCAATCCGGTCTCCTCGGCTGCTTCCCGGAACAGCGGCGGCGTGGTTGCCAGTGCCAGCAGGGCTCCGGCCAGTGCCATGACCGGCGTTGCTTTCATGGTCTTTGCAGCGCCTTTTCGAGTTTCGCCAGGTCCCGGTTCAGCTGCTCGAGCAGATCCGTCTGGCGGTACTGCAGGGCCAGCCGCCGGGCCCGCCGGGTGTGCTCGAGGGCTTTGGCCAGGTTCCCCAGCCGGATGTTCGCGGCGGCCAATGCGTAGAGGTAGCGCGGGGTGTCCTGGTCCTCCGGGAGCAGGGTGCGGGACAGTTCCGCCGCCGCCTCCTCGATGCGGCCCAGCGCCAGCAGCGTGCGGCCCAGGTTGAAGCGGGCGGTGCGGTAGGTGGGATCGGCCGTGACTGCCTCGCGGTAGTGCCGGGCGGCCTCCTCGGCCCGGCCCAGCCGCTCCAGGACCGCGCCCAGGTTGTTGTGGGCTTGGGGGTGATGAGGGTTGATCCCCAGCGCCCGCTCGAAGGCCTGCTCCGCCTCCGCCAGCCGCCCGCGGGAACTCGAGAGGACGCCGAAGTCGTAGTGCGCCTCGGCCAGTCCCGGCTGGAGTTTCACCGCCTCGCGGTAGTGGTGCTCCGCTTCCTCGTCGCGTCCCAGCCGGGCCTGGAGCGAGATGAGGTTGACGTGCGCCTGCGCCAGCGAAGGGGCCGCCTGCAGGGCGGCCAGGTGTTCCCGGACGGCCTCGTCCAGGCGGCCCTCCTCGGCCAGCTCGACGCCGCGCGCCAGCCGCGTTTGGGCGCCCCCCTTCAGGCCGGCCAGGGAGTCCAGCAGCCGGTCGCCTCGGGCCGGCCAGCGGTTGGGGTGGCTTCGGTACCGCTCGAGGTGGAGGCGGGCCCGCTCGCCGTTGCCCAGGTCGCGGTGCGCCAGCGCCAGCGCGTAATGCGCCGCCCCGAACTCGGGGAAGATCCGGCAGGCCGACGCGAGAGGCTCCAGCGCCTCCCGGGTCTTTCCCTGCAGCGCGAGCGCCCGGCCCAGGCCATAGAGGGCCAGGGGGTCGCCGGGCCGGGCGGCGAGGGCCTCGCGGTACTGCCGCTCGCTCTCCTCGATGCGGCCGCCCTCCAGCAGGGCGTCGGCCAGCCGCACCCTCCCGGGCAGGTAACCGGGATCGACTTCGAGTGCCCGGGCAAAGCCGTGGATGGCCTCCTCGGTTTTGCCCAGCCGGCGCCGGACCTCGGCCAGCAGGTAGAGCCAGTCGAAGCGTTGGGGGGCCAGCGAGTGGGCGCGCTGATACTGGACCTCGGCTTCGCCGTAGCGCTCGTACGCCTGCAGGACCCGGCCCAGCTCTGCAGCCGCGTCCGCGTCCTCCGGGGCCTCGATCGCCGCGGCCCGCGCCCGCCGGATTTCCTCCGCTTCCTGAAGTGTCGCCGCAGGCGTCGACAGCGCCCCCAGCAGCAGCCACCACATCACGGTGCCCATCATATAGCGTGCCGCCCGCTGCGGTAGAATACGCCCGCATGGTGATCCTAACGAGACGGCACAGCCGATGGGCGGGACTCTTGTTGATCGCGGCGGCCCTGGCGTGCGTCCCGGCGCTCGCCCAGACCCCCGACCGGCAGCAGATCGAGCAGAAGCTCGAGCAGGCCCGCCAGGCCATGGCCAGCCGTGACTACCCGCGGGCAGTCGAGTTGTACCGGGAAGTGCGCGAGTTGATTCCCCTGCCCGGCGTGCGCATGAACCTGGGGATCGCCTACTTCATGGCGGGCCAGTACCGGTCGGCGCTCGACGAACTGGCGCTGGCGGTGGGGGAGGACCCGGAACTGACTCCCGGCTGGCTCTTCGTGGGGGCCAGTCACCTGCAGCTGGGGCAGTTCAGCCGGGCGATCGAGCCCCTGCAGCGCTACCTGGAGAAGAGCCCCGAGGATCCGCGCGCCCGCCAGATGCTGGGCGACGCCCTGCTGCAGTCGGAGCGGCCCGGGGAGGCCGCCCAGCACTTCGAGAAGCTGACCCGGCTCCGGCCGCAGGATCCGCAGCCCTGGTTCAGCCTGGGGCGCAGCTACGAGGCACTGGCGCAGCAGGGCTTCCAGAAACTGGAGGGCGCCGCGCCGGAGTCGGCGCTGTGGCTGGCTCTGGTGGCCGAGTCGCGGCTGGCGGCGCAGCAGTATCAGAGCGCCTTTTACCTGTACCGGCGGGCGCTCGAAAAGCGTCCCCGGACGCGCGGCGTGCACGTCGCGATCAGCCGCATCTACGAGGCGACCGGCCATCCGGAGTGGGCGCGGGCCGAACTCGAGAAGGAGAAGGCTCTGGGGACGCCCGACTGCGAGAGGGAACCGCTGGTCTGCCACTTCCTGGAAGGCCGGCACCGCGAGATCCTCTCCGCAGTGCAGGGCCGGGACACGGCCGAGTCGTATTACTGGCTCTCGCGGGCCGCCAACCAGCTGGCGGTGGAGGCGTTCGGGAAGCTGGCCGAGCTGCCCTCCTCGTTCGAGATGCATCAGCTGCTGGCGGAGATCTACTCGACACGGGGGCGCCACCAGGACGCCGCCGGGCAGTGGAAGCAGGTGCTGAAGCTGTCCCCCGGGCATCCGGTGGCCCGGCAGCAGCTCGCCCTCTCGCTCTTTCTCTCGCGCGACTACGAGGCGGCCCGGCCGTTGGTCGAGGAACTCGTCGAGCAGTCGCCGCAGTCGGCCCAGCTCAACTTCCTGGCGGGAGAACTCGAGCTGAGCCGGCAGCGCGCCGACGAAGCGGTGCCGCTGCTGGAGAAGGCGCTCGAGCTGGACCCCAACCTGGCCCCGGCGCGCGCCTCGCTGGGCCGGGCCCTGCTGGAACTGGGCCGCTTCGAGGAAGCGGTTCCGCACCTGGAGGCCTCACTGGAGTCCGATGCGGACGGCAGCATCCACTTCCAGCTGGCGCGCGCCTACATGAGTACGGGACGCGAGGAGCAGGCGGGCCGGACGCTGGCCCGCCACCAGGAGATCCAGCGCCGGCTGCAGTCGCAAGGCACCCAGCTGGACGAGGAGATCCGCATCACCCCGCCGAATTAGGGCCGCTGAGCTGTTTCAGTTTTCTCGAGACCTCCGCCCCGTAGCCGGTGGCCAGTTCTTCGAGGAGGGCCCGGTCGAGCGAGCCGGCGGAGACCTCGAGGACCCCCCGGGCGTCTTCCAGATCCCTGGGGCTCCCGGCGTAGAGCTTCATGGCGATCAGGTCTTCGGCTCCAATCACCTCCAGCGTGGTGCCGAGCACCGGCGCGGCGATCGTGCGGGAGAAGGTCCCTGGCCGCATGCCCCGAATCCCGGTCAGCAGGTCCACGCAGTTGCCGTACTCGTCCGTGACGGTCACCACCGATTCGATCGGGTCGTCGGGCGCGCCGCGACGATGCTCCACCGCCCAGCCGCGCTCGTGCAGCCGAGGAATCAACGAGTCGGCGAGCTGCGAGCGGTGGGCGACCGAGATCAGCGCGTCCGCGTCCAGGCTGGAGCGCACGACCCCGTGAAAGGAGACCGCCAGGGCGCCGATGACGGCATAACGGATGTCCATCGCTTCGAGTTCCCGAACCACCTCGGCGAGCAGCCGGGGGGATTGGCCGGGACCGCTGGGCGGCATCACTCGAGATCCGATCCGGCGGAGGGTGCGGGTAACGACTCCCGGTACCGGGCACCGGCTTTCTGAAACTCGGCCAGCGCCTCCGACAGGCGGATCGACGCCTCCAGCCTCTGTACCGGCGTCATGGTGCGGCACAGCCGGACCAGTGCCGGGTCCAACCCGGTTCGTCTCCCCCTCGTGTCCGCTGTCCTGCCCATGGGCGCCGTCCTCAGGGGCCAGTCTACCTCACGGCTCCACGACCTTCAGGACCTGATTCACCTCGATGTCCTCGAGCCGCTGCCGGACCCCGCTGGGCCACTCGATCACCAGTTCGCCGATCTTCTCCGTCTCCCCCAACCCGAAGTGGACTCCGCTGTGGCTTGAGGAGGCGTAGCCGACCGCCGTGGTCATCCGGTTGACCTGATCGCCGATCCGCACCCGGGTGCCGATCCCGTCGCGGTTGCTGGCCGTCCCCCGCAGCCGCACCACGATCCAGGCGTTCCCGTTGCTGGTGCGGTTGTGCCACAACTCGGTGGCGTCCCGGATGGAGGTCACGACGATGTCGACGCGCCCGTCCCCGTCCAGGTCGCCGAAGGCGCTGCCCCGGTGGGCCCGCGGGGTCTGAAACGCCTCCCCGGCCCCCGCGCTGACTTCCTCGAACTTCCCGTCTCCGCGATTGAGAAAGAGGCTGTTCGGTTCCTTGTAGGGCGAAGCTTCGAAAAGGTGGATCAG
>JBFGHG010000289.1:0-5198 GCA_041578395.1 Acidobacteriota bacterium | reverse complement strand
TAATCGGCAACGGGGGCCGGGTCTTCGAGTTCAACGTGGAGGAGACGACCCTGACGTCCCTGGCGGACTATTCCTTTCGCGGGCCCTGCGGCCGGACGCTGCCCCGCTTCGTCGCGTGAGGAGCACCTCCGCAGGGCCTTCCGGGCCGGTGATGCACTTGCAGAATCACGGGCAACGGATGCCCGTGCCACTTCCGAACCCGACTTGACGGCGCTGCGCGAGGAAGCCACACTACGGCCTTCGATGCTGGAGGGAATTGGACGGGTTGGCATTCTTCCGGCGGTGCTGCTGCTTGCTGTTTTGGCGGGCGCGGCGTGCGCTCACGATCAGGGAGAAGAGCGCGCGCCGGTACTGCTGATTTCGCTGGACGGATTCCGCCCCGACTACCGGCAGGCGGCCAAGACACCGGTGATGGACCGGCTGGCCGACTCCG
This sequence comes from Acidobacteriota bacterium, assembly GCA_041578395.1. Classification (GTDB taxonomy): domain Bacteria; phylum Acidobacteriota; class UBA6911; order RPQK01; family JANQFM01; genus JBFGHG01. The sequence goes on along the minus strand of JBFGHG010000289.1, from coordinate 4,765 downwards.
GCGTCGAGGCGGAGGGGCTGATTCCCGTCTTTCCCAGCAAGACCTTCCCCAACCACTACTCGCAGGTCACCGGCCTCCACCCGGAGAATCACGGGATCGTCTCCAACAACATGTACGACGGCCGCCTGGACGACTTCTTTTCGCTGTCGAACCGGGATGCCGTGCGCGACGGGCGCTGGTGGGGCGGGGAACCGATCTGGGTCACGGCCGCCCGCCAGGGCGTCAAGAGCGCCGCCCTGTTCTGGCCCGGTTCGGAAACGCAGATCGCCGGCCACCGTCCCACCTACTGGAAGCCGTACACGGGCGAGATGCCCTATCGGGCACGGGTCGACCAGCTGCTGGCCTGGCTGGATCTGCCGGCGGGCGACCGCCCGGCGTTCATCGCGCTCTATTTCGCCGCCGCCGACGGGGCCGGACACGACTTCGGGCCCGACTCCCCCGAAGTGGCCCGTGCTGTGGGCCGGCTGGATCGTGTCCTGGGCCGCGTGGTGCGGGGGTTGGAACGGCGCGGCATCTTCCAGAAGACCAACCTGCTGATCACCTCCGACCATGGGATGGCGCACTCGGATCCCGAACAGGTGATCCTGCTGGACGACTACCTGGACCTGGAGCGTGTGCGGGTGATCGACTGGTCGCCCATGGCGGCCCTGATTCCCGACCTGGACTACGCCGAGGCAGCCTACCGCAGCCTGCACGATGCCCATCCGCACCTGCAGGTTTATCGCAAGGAGGAGATGCCGGACCGTTTTCACTACCGCCGGCACTCCCGCATCCCTCCGCTGCTGGCGCTGGCCGACGAAGGGTGGAGGATCGAATCGCGGGAGCGCCAGCGGAAGCGGCGCGGCGACCCGCCGCGGGGCGTGCACGGCTACGACAACGAGCTGCCCTCCATGCGGGGCCTCTTCCTGGCCCACGGCCCCGCTTTCCGCCGCGGAGCCCGGATCGAGGCCTTTTCGGCGGTCCACGTTTACTCCCTGCTGGCCCATCTGCTGCATGTCGAGCCGTCCGCGGCGGACGGAAACCTGGACGCCGTGCGTTCCGCGCTGCTGGACTCCCCGCCTCCCTCCGCCGCGCTCTCCAGTGGTACAGTGAAGGGAGCACATGTGCCGATCGAGCGCCGCCAGAGTCCTGTGCCTGCTCGGGTTGCTTCCCGCCTTCGCCGCTGACTTTCTTTCCGGGCAATACCTCGAGCGGCTGCGGTCCGACGGCGAACTGGAGGGGATGGAGCAACGCGTGCTCGACCGCCGCCTCGCGGTCCGCGGCCTGAAGTGCCGGGTCTCGCTGAGCGAACCGCGGCTGGGGTTCGACTTCCGTTTCTCGGGAATTCTGCGCGTGGAGGTTCCGCTGCGCCAGCTGGAGGGCAGCGGGCAGGCCCCGGTCTTCGCGGCGCGGCTCCAGTCCCTCTCTCACCGGAAGCCCGCCGTGCTCCTCAAGAAGGCGATCGTACCCGACACCCGGCGGAACGACTCCAACCGCGCCACGGCGCAGCTGACGATCAACTTCGCGGTCGGGGAAGGGCGCTACCGCCTCGACTGGCTGGTGAGAAACGGCCAGGGTCAGGGGTGCTCCCGGCGGCATCGCTTCCGCGCCGGGCTGGGGCGGGGACAAAAAGAGCTGCAGCCCCGGATCGAGCCGGGAGAGGCGCTCTTTCACCTGGGCGAAACTTTCGGGATGTACCGCTTGCGCCCCGCCCGCGGCGCCGCCGCTTCCCTGCACTTGAAGATCCTGCTCAACCTCCCCCCGTTCCGCAATCCCGACCGGCGGCTGCTCACCGCCGACCTGGTGCGCATGCTCTCGATCGTCCGCCAGATCGCCTCCCATCCGCGGGTGGGGAAACTGGACGTCGTGGCCTTCAACCTGAAGGACCAGCGGACCATCTACGAGCAACGGTCGGAGCGGTTCGTGGACTACCCCGAGCTGTATCACTCCATCAGCCAGCTGGAGGGCAACGAGATCTCGGTCCGGGCGCTGCGGGCGGGCGCCGACACCGATTTTCTCGCCGAGCTGCTGGTGGCCGAATTTGGAAGCGCCCGGGGAGTCGACGCCGTGATCCTGATCGGCCCCTACGTGGAAACGCAGCAGGAATTGGCGCGAGAGGCGGTGGCCGCGGTCCTGGAAGGTCCGCCTCCGACCTATTACCTGCGCTACCGCATGCGCCCGGTCGGCGCGGGGTGGGGGGACGCGGTGACCCGCTTCGTGGAATGGGTGGACGGCCGCACTTTGCCCATTTATCGCCCGATTGACCTGTGGCGGGCGGTGGACCGGATGATGGGCGAGATCTCCGGGGGCGTCGAGTGACGCCGGATCCCGCCGTCCGTCAGGCCGTGTGGTCGTCGGTGACCGCCCCGGTGGAGGCGGAGGACACCAGGCGCGCGTACTTGGCCAGCACGCCGCGGGTGTAGCGGGGGGCAGCGGGCTGCCAGGCCGCCAGCCGGCTCTTCAGCTCCTGATCGGGAATCTCCAGGCGCAGCCGGCGGGCGGCGGCGTCGATTACGACCGGGTCGCCGTCGCGGACCACGGCCAGGGGGCCGCCCGCCGCCGCTTCGGGCGTCACGTGCCCCACCACGAAGCCGTGGCTTCCCCCGGAAAAGCGGCCGTCGGTTACCAGCGCGACCTCCCGTCCCAGCCCCCTCCCCATGATGGCGGAGGTGGGCGCCAGCATTTCGCGCATGCCGGGGCCTCCACGGGGCCCCTCGCCCCGGATCACCACCACGTGCCCGGCCTGCGCGCGGCCCTCCAGGATGGCCTGGAGCGCGGCCTCCTCCGACTCGAAGACGAGGGCGCGGCCTTCGAAGCGCTCCCCCTCCTTGCCGGTGATCTTGGCCACGGCCCCTTCCGGCGCCAGGTTGCCGTACAAAATCACCAGGTGTCCCTCCGGTTTCAGCGGCGAGCCGATCGGCCGGACGATGCTCTGCCCCTCCGGATAGGGGCGCACGCCGGCCAGGTTCTCCGCCACCGTCTGGCCGGTCACCGTGAGGCAATCGCCGTGCAGCAGGCCCTCTTCGAGCAGCAGCTTGAGCAGCGGGGTGACTCCGCCGATGGCGGCCAGCTCGGCCATCACGTGGCGGCCGCTGGGTTTGAGATCGGCCAGCACCGGGGTGCGCCCGCCCACCCGGCTGAAGTCGTCCAGCTGGAGCGGCACGCCGGCGGCGTGGGCCATGGCCAGCAGGTGCAGCACGGCGTTGGTCGACCCCCCCAGCGCCGTCACCAGGGCGATGGCGTTCTCGAAGGACTCGCGGGTGAGGATGTCACTGGGGCGGATGCCCCGCCGGATCAGGGAAACGACCGCCCGGCCCGCCCGGCGGCAGTCCTCGAGCTTGTCCGGCGAGACGGCCACCTGGGCGGAGCTGTCGGGCAGGCTCATCCCCAGCGCCTCGATGGCCGAAGCCATGGTGTTGGCGGTGTACATGCCCCCGCAGGAGCCCGCGCCGGGGATGGCGCACTGTTCGATCTCCTCGAGGTCGCCGGCGCTCAGCGACCCCCGGGCCACCGCGCCGACGGCCTCGAACACCGACACGATGTCGACGTTTTCGCCGCGGAACTTGCCGGGCAGGATGGTGCCTCCGTAGACGAACACCGAGGGCCGGTCCAGCCGTGCCATCGCCATCAGGCAGCCGGGCATGTTCTTGTCGCAGCCGCCCACCGCCACCAACCCGTCGAAACCCTGGCAGCCCGCCACCGTCTCGATCGAATCGGCGATCACCTCGCGCGAGACCAGCGAGTACTTCATCCCCTCGGTCCCCATGGAGATGCCGTCCGAGACGGTGATGGTGCCGAAGGGGACGGCCTTGCCGCCCGCCGAGTCGACGCCCGCCGCCGCTTCCCGGGCCAGCCCGTCGATGTGCATGTTGCAGGGCGTCACCATGCTCCAGGTGGAGACGACGCCGACCTGCGGCCGGGAGAAGTCCTCGCGGGTGAAGCCGACCGCGTGCAGCATGGCCCGGGCGGGCGCCCGTTGGAGGCCGTCCACCACCGCGCGGGAGTGCTCTCGGCCCTTCGCCGGGCCGTCCTTTTCGTTCATGGCGTTGACTCCGGGTCGGCGGCGCCGGCGGCCAGCAGCAGGAACAGCATCTTCTTCCAGCGCTGGACGTCGATGCTCCAACAGACGGTGACGTGGGGTTGCTCGGCGGTGAGCGCTTCCCAGTGTGGGCGGTTGCGGGAGTCGCCCGCCACGCCCAGCGCGTCCACCACGGTCATCCCCCGGGTCAGCTCGCTGTCCGTTTCCACGTCCACGTAATGAAGGCTCTTTCGAGTACAGATGGAGGGGTCCAGCGCGACGGCCATGGCCACCGCGTCGGGGAGCGCCAGGCCGGGGTCGCCCGACTGGCGGAAGTTGGCCTCGAGCGCGGTGCGGTTGCAGTCGAGCGTGAAGCGGGCCAGGGGAGTGTCCATCGCCCGCAGGCGGTCCATCTCCCGGCGCAGCAGGTTGGCTTCCTTTCGGCACAGCTCCCAGCCCACCATCTCGATCGAGAGTCCTGAGCGGAAGACCTGCCGGGCGGCTTCGGGGTCGCACCAGACGTTGTACTCGGCCGCCGGCGTGACGTTGCCGACCGTGCAGGCGGCCCCTCCCATCACCACGCACCGTCCGACGTCGTGGACCAGCCGCGGGTGCCGCTCGAGGGCCAGGGCGAGGTTGGTGAGGGGGCCCAGCGTCACCAGTGTCAAGCCGGGGTTCTCGCCGGCGATGCGGACGATGGCGTCGACGGCGTGTTCGGGGTCGGCCTGGAGGCGCTCGGGGCGGAAGTCCAGGTCGCCCAGGCCGTCC
>JBFGHG010000288.1:0-5212 GCA_041578395.1 Acidobacteriota bacterium | reverse complement strand
CGGCTTGCGCCGCGCCCGAGCCGGCCGAGAAGCTCGTCAACGTCTACACTCACCGGCACTACGAGGCGGACCAGCAGCTGTTCGACCGCTTCCGCGAGGAGACCGGCATTCGCGTGGAGGTCGTCAAGGCGGGCGCCGACGAGCTGATCAACCGGCTGCAGGTGGAAGGCGAGAACTCCCCGGCGGATCTGCTGTTCACGGTCGACGCAGGGCGGCTGTACCGCGCCAAGGAGCTGGGACTCCTGCAGGCCGTCGACTCGGAGGTGCTCGAGGCGAACGTGCCCGCGGCGTTGCGGGATCCGGACAACCACTGGTTCGGCCTGACTCAGCGGGCGCGTATCGTGGTCCACTCCCGCGAACGGGTCGACCCGGCCTCCCTCTCCACCTACGAGGCGCTGACCGACCCCCAATGGCGGGGCCGCATCCTGGTCCGCTCTTCCGGAAACATCTACAACCAGAGCCTGCTGGCCTCGATCATCGCCGCCCACGGCGCCGACGAAGCCCGCCGCTGGGCCGAGGGAATGGTGGCCAACATGGCGCGGACTCCCAAGGGGAACGACCGCGACCAGGTCAAGGCGATCGCGGGCGGCGAAGGGGACGTGGCGCTGGTCAACACCTACTACCTGGGCCTGCTGCTCGACTCGGAGGACCCCGAGGAGCGGCGCGTGGGCGAACAGGTGGCGGTCTTCTTCCCCAACCAGGAGGGCCGCGGCGCCCACGTCAACGTGAGCGGCGCGGGAGTCACCGCCAGCGCCCCCCATCGCGAGGAGGCGGTGCAACTGCTCGAGTTCCTGGCAGGCGACGCGGCCCAGGAGCTGTTCGCCGCTGCCAACTACGAGTACCCCGTGAAGCCGGGCGTCCCCTGGTCCGACCTGCTGGAGTCGTGGGGCCGCTTCAAGGCCGACCCGGTGAGCCTGTCGAGGCTGGGCGAACTGAACGCGGAGGCAGTCAGGATCTTCGACGAGGCCGGCTGGAGATGAGGGGCGGGCCGGCCGCGGCGGCCCGGTGGCGGCTGGCTTTCCGTGAGTTGCGGCTGAGCCGGGACGGCTGGCTGACCGCCTCTCTGCTGCTGGCGCTCGCCCTCCTGGTGCCGCTGGCCTCCGTGGCGGCCGGGCTCCTGCCCCCCGCCTCCGAAGCCTGGGACCACGTTGCGCGTGTCCTGCTGCCCCGCTACCTCGGCCAGACCCTGTTGCTGCTGGCGGCGACCAACCTGCTGACGCTGGTGATGGGCGCGGGAACCGCCTGGCTGGTCGCCGTGCACGACTTCCCCGGGCGGCGCTTCCTGGAGTGGGCGCTGATCCTGCCCCTCTCGCTTCCCACCTACATCGCGGCCTACGCCTATGCGGGCATCTTCGACTACACCGGCCCGCTGGCTCGGCTGCAGCGCTACTGGGGGCTTTCGGAGACCGGGGGGGCGGACGTCCTGACCCTGCCGGGCGTGGCGGTGGTCATGTCGCTGGTGCTCTACCCTTACGTTTACCTGATCTCGCGCACCGCCTTCCGCGGCCAGTCGGGGACGCTGCTGGAGGCGGCCCGGATGATGGGCGCCCACGGCTGGAGGCTGTTGTGGCGGGTGGGGCTGCCGGTCGCCCGTCCGGCCATCGCGGGCGGGCTGGCCCTGGTCTCGATGGAGACGCTCAACGACTACGGCGCAGTCCAGTACTACGGCGTGGACACCCTCACCAACGGCATCTTCCGGGCCTGGTTTTCGATGGGAGATCCGGACGCCGCATTGCGGCTGGCCGCCTTCCTGATGCTGGTCACCTTTCTGCTGCTGGCCGGGGAGCGGCTGTTGCGGCGGCGCGCCCGTTACGCCGAGTCCCGCGGCGAGTCCGCCCTGGTGCGGCGCTCGCTGGGCGGCGGGGCAGGCTGGCTGGCGGCGGCGGCGGCTTCCCTCCCCTTCCTGGCCGGCTTCCTGGTCCCGGTGGCCCAGCTGGTGTACTGGACGTTTCGCAGCGGCGCCAGCGTCACGCCCGACCTGCCGGGGCTGGTGGCCCGCACCTTCGGGCTGGCGGCGGCCGCGGCGCTGCTGGCGGTGGCCGCCAGTCTGCTGTTGCTGTACACGGGCCGGCTGCACCGGGGCTTCCTCACGGCGCTGCTCTCCCAGTCGTCGGTGCTGGGCTACTCCGTCCCGGGTGCGGTGATCGCCGTCGGCATCCTCTCCTCGAGCGCGGCGCTGGACCGGGTCCTGCGCGCGCTGTGGGACTCCTCGCTGGGCCTGGTGGCGACCGGCAGCGCGGCGGCTCTGATGTTCGCCTACCTGGTGCGGTTTCTGGCCGTGGGGCACAACACCCTGCACGGGGGCTTCGAGAAGATCGGCTCCTGGATGGAGGAAGCCTCGCGAACGCTGGGGGCCGGACGCTGGCGGACGCTGCTCGGCGTCGACCTGCCGCTGATGAAAGGGCCGCTGCTGGCGGCCGGCCTGCTGGTCTTCGTGGACGTGGTGAAGGAACTGCCGCTGACCCTGATTCTGCGGCCCTTCAACTTTGATACACTCGCCACGAAAGTGTTCGAGCTGGCGGGAGACGAGCGGGTCGCCGCCTCCGCCCTGGGAGCCCTGGTGATCGTGGCTACCAGCCTGGTCCCCATTTTCCTGCTCGACCGTCTCAGCGAGAAGCGTTCGTGACCGTTCTGTCCCTGGAAAACCTCGGTAAGCACTACCCCAGCGGGTCCCGGGCCGCGTTGGAAGGCCTGAGCCTGAGCGTCGAGCGCGGCGAGATCTTCGCCCTGCTGGGAGAGAGCGGCTCGGGCAAGACCACCACCCTGCGCCTGATCGCCGGTTTCGAAGTCCCCTCCCAGGGGCGCATCCAGGTGCTGTCGCGCACCGTGGCCGACCCTGCCGTCTTCCTCCCGCCCGAGAAGCGCAAGGTGGCCATGGTCTTCCAGCAGAACGCCCTCTTCCCCCACCTGACGGTGGAAGGGAACCTCCGCTTCGCGCTCGACTCGGCGGGTGTGCGCGACCGCGAGCGGATCGGCCGCACCCTGGCCACGGTCGGCCTCGCGGACTACCGGAAGCGCTATCCCCACGAGCTGTCGGGAGGGCAGCGCCAGCGGGCGGAACTGGCTCGGGCCCTGGTCTCGGAGCCGGCACTGTTGCTGCTGGACGAGCCCTTCTCCAACCTCGACCCGTCCGCCAAGGGCCGGCTGCGGCTGGAGGTGGCCCAGATCCTGCGGCGGACCGGCGCCACCAGCATCCTGGTCACGCACGACGTGGAGGATGCCTTCATGGTCAGCGACCGGGTGGCCGTCCTGCACGAAGGACGATTGGAGCAGGTGGGCGCGCCGCGCGAGATCTACCTGCACCCGGCCAACTCGTACGTGGCCCGGCTCTTCGGCGCGGTCAACCTGCTGGAGGGGCGGCCCGTCCCGGAGGGGATCCGAACGGCCTTCGGCACGCTCCCCTCACCCGGGGGTGCAGCGGACAACGGAAGGTTGCTGGTCTGCCTGCGGCCGGAGTGCCTCGAGCCGGCCGCCCCGGAAGCGGGGCCGCTGAGCGGACGCATCGAGCGCCTTTCGTTCCTGGGACGGTGCCAGGAGGTCCACCTGGCCCCGGACGGAGAGGAAGCGGCGCGCCTGGTCGTCCACCTGCCCGCCGATCTGCCCCTGCGCGAAGGGGGGCGGCTGGACGTGCGTCCTCGTCCCGGGTCGGTTCGGCTACTGGCCGGGTGAGGGCTCCGACAGCCGGAGCAGCAGCACCGCCGCCCGCTGGGCCTGGCTGGCGAGGGTACGCAGGTCGGCCGTCTCCTCGACGGTGTGCCCGTCCCGGCCCATCAACCCCAGCCCGTCCAGCGCCATCTCGACATGGGCGGCGGCGAAGGAGATGTCGGCCGCGCCGGCGTTGCGCGGGTCGACGGGCGTCACCGGCCCCAGCCCCAGGTCGCGGCTCACTCGGTCGTACAATCCCAGCAACTGGCGATTCCCCTCGCTGGGGGCCATCGGGGGATAGCTACCCGGATCGAGTGCCAGCTCCGAGCGGGTCCCTGCCAGCGAGTCGGCGGCCGCCGCCTGCATGGCGGCCCAGGCCCTCTCGAGCTGCGCGGGCGAGAGGCAGCGGAGATCGCCGGAGACGACCGCGTGCCCTGCGATCACGTTGCCCTTGCCGAAGACCGTCCCGCGCGCCTGGGCGCCGTCCCACTCCACCGTGGTCCCCCCCACGATGGCGCCCGGGTTGAAGGTCAGGTCGGCCTCGCCGGCCAGCCGCGCCCGGAACCTCTCCAGCACCCGCGCCGCCTCCAGGATGGCGCCGGCGCCGAACTCCGGCTGGAAGATCTGCGAGGAATGGGCGGGCGTCCCGCGCACCCGCAGCGTCCAGGAGGCCGAGCCGCGGCGGGCGATCACGGCGGTGGCCGGGTTGCCGTCGCCATCCTCGAAACCGAGCGCGATGTCGCTGTGCCGGGCCGCTTCGAGCAGCGCCTCCCGAGCCAGTTCCCGCGGCTCCCCCGGTTTTTCCTCGTCCCCGGTCAACACGACGGTCAGGTCGAGGGCGTCGAGCCGCCCGGCCGCCGCCAGCGCCTCGAGCGCCAGCAGCATGACCACGTTGCCCCCCTTCATGTCGATCACGCCCGGGCCGCGGACCTCGGTGTCGCCGACCCGCTCGAAGCGCTGGAAGGGGCTGTCCGGCTCGAACACGGTGTCCAGGTGGCCGATCAGCAGGATGCGGGGGCCGGAGCCGCTGCGGCGGGCCACCAGGTGTCCTGCGCGGTTGAACGGCTCGCCGTCGACCCACCGGACCTCGAAGCCGAGGGCCTGGAACTGCTCGCGGAAGACCTCCCCGACCCGGCGGACTCCGCCCAGGTTGAGCGTGCCGCTGTTGATGTTCACGACCCGTTCCAGCAGGGCCAGAGCCGCCCCCTGGCGGGCATCCACGTGATCGGCGAGCTGCTGCTCGACCGGAGTCGGGGGCTGCCGGGCGGGGTTGGGGGAGGCCGGGGCCAGCAGCAGGGCGGCGCTCAGGGCGGTCAATGAAAGGGCTTTCATCTGCTCGGCAATGATGGGTTCGGGCCGGAGGAATTGCAAGGGGGCAGTGGGGAGGATTCGATTACGATTACGATTACGATTACCAGCATGTGGGTGATCTGGTGGTGGGGTAAGGCCCACTGCCCACGATTTGGGTAACTTGACTTGGGGTGGGGGCAGGGGCTGTAATACTACGTTTCGAGTTTGCGGAGGAGTACCGAAGTGGACGTAACGGGCCCGACTCGAAATCGGGTTG
>JBFGHG010000287.1:0-5218 GCA_041578395.1 Acidobacteriota bacterium | reverse complement strand
CGTTTCGAAGGCGACGACTTCTTCCGGCAGCTTCCGGCCGGCAGCTACCAGGTGGTCGCGACCGCATTCCTGCATCAGGAAGGCCGTGTGGGACCGTTCGACGTAGCCGAAGGCGAGGACCTGGACATCGGAGACCTGACGCTGGCCAGGGAGTTTTTCATCGGTTCGGTCAGCGGCCGCGTGGTGGACTCCATTTCGGGGCAGCCGATCGAAGTCGGCGGCGAGGCGCCATTCTCGTTCGTCCAGCTGCTGCGCTGCCAGAGCTTTCCCGACGATTGTGGGTTCTTTGGCATTGCCTTTCTGGACGAGCAGGCGCGGTTCGTGATCACGCCGCTGGCGGCTGGAACCGGCACGTTCCTCGTGAGGATCCTGGGGGATCAGTACCAGGAGGCCGTCTCCATGGAGTTCGAGGTGGGTGAAAACGAGCACGTCGACATCGGGGACGTGCCGGCGCGGCCGCTGCCCATTCAGTTCCTCGGCCTGCAACGCTGCGACACGATTCCCAGCCAGGGCGGCACCTGCAGCTTCAGCGTGGACGTCCGCAACGGCCGCGACCGGCGCTTCCGCGGGGAAGTCTGGGCCCGGGTGGTGGCGTTCGACCTGGATTCGCTGGTCGGATTCAGCGAATTTCAGATCGGCAAGACCGGCCCCAGGAACCCGACACCGCAGCAGTTCAACCTAGCCAGCGGGCAGAGTCTGCGGGCGCAGTTCCGGTTCGACGTCCCCGCACACGTTCCCAGCCGCAGCTTCTTCTGCGTGCAGGCGGTGGCCGGCGAAGACCCGACGCCTCAGTTCGACACGCTGGGCCTGCGCCGGCTCTTCTGCGCGGGCAAGGAGTCGGGCGGCTTCCGGGTGTTGTCGAACAAGGAAGCCCGCAAGCTCATGAGCAAGGTAGGCTGGCTGCCCGAAAACTGACGGCCGATCGAAAACGGGCCCCGGGCCTGTCCGGGTTCGGGGTCCAAGCCCCCCAACGGGGAGATCTCCGGCCGAAACGCTGGCTGTGACAGAGCAGCGTCCGGAGCCAATCGCGTCACTCTCTCGGCAACAGCTGCCCGGCATCGATGATCTCCACGTGCACGGTACCCGCCCACCGGGCCAACTGCACCAAACGACCAGCCGTCGGGCACGGACGCCCACAGGTGCCCCCCCTGCTTCAAGACGCGCCCGACCTCCGCCAGCACGTCGTGCAGGGACTCGAAGTGTTCCGGGCGAAACGTCCAGGTCGAAAGCGGCGATCCAGGCGGGTGTGGTGGAGTAATCGAAGCTCCCCGGCCCGGCTCCCAGCTCGAGCACGCGGCCCGCGGGGGCCAGATTCCGGACCAGTTCGTACACCTCGCACCCTCACCTGCCGGCACCCACGATCTGGAGCGGCCGCGGCCGGCCGGCGAGCCGGCCACGGGAAAGCGGCGGCAGGAAAGAAACCGGGCGAGTGCGTTCAAAAGAGTCTTGATCTTTAAAACTAGAATAGCGTTTTTTGTTCAGTGGCGCGCGCGGCGAAGTGCAAGCTGCCCCTTCCGACGGCCGCAATCAGAACTTGCGGCGTCCCCCCCGATGTGCCGGAAATGCCCTCCCGAGGGACATCTCGAACTGGCACGGAGGATGCAGCGAGACCTTCGGTCCGCCGGTCTGCGAGGCGGTCCGGAAGGGGTGGAACATGTGGAGATTCGTCATCGCCGCGGCGGTCGTCCTGCTCTCGGTTGCAGCGGCCGCGGCCGAAGTGGTGCCAGGGCGCTGGGAGAAGGTGCAAGCCCTGCCCGCGGACACCGAAGTCTGGGTCACGCTCCAGAGCGGGGAACGGGTGCAGGGATGGTTCGTAAAGCTGAACGACGCCCACTTGGTGCTCGCCGGCAGCGGCGGAGCCCGGCTGGAGCTGCATCGCAGCCACATTCAGAAGATCACAGGCCCCCGCAAACCGCGCCGCCGTTTCTGGACCGGAGCCAAGACGGGGGCCTTGGCGGGCTTCGGCATGGGAATGGCGATCGGCCTGGCCGCCGGGGACGACGGAATCTGGTGCGATATCACCGCCGAGGGCGCGGGGATTTTCCTGGGCGGGATGCTGGCAGGGCCCGGCGCCATCGCGGGGCGGGTCCTGGAAAACTCGGCGAGGCGTCCCGACGTCTACTACCAGGCCGTCTTTCCCTGAACGCAGCTCCGCTCAGGCACCCTGGTAGGCCTGGCGGAGCCACTTCACCAGCTGGGCGTCGACCTCCTTGGGACTGCTCAGCCGGACCCGGTGCGTGACCATGGCGTTGAAGCTGCCCGAGGCTTCCAGCCGCCCGTCCGGCTCGACGCCCGGCAGGGTGAGTCCCACGTCGACGCGCGTCCGGGTGGAGGGCTGCACGAGACCGAACTGCTTGCGGCGCCGCAGGCTGACATAGGTCTTCTTGGGAGAGATTTCGACGTCCTTGCCGAACCCCTCGACCTGGGAGACCAGCTTGTCGTAGATCGGCCGCAGGTCCGCCTTGGGCCCGGCGTACTGCGCGTCCACGAGGTCGCCGGCGCCGGGCGGCGCGGCCCCCTGCAGCGTCTTGTGCGCGATCAGGCTGGCGTAGCCGTGGCCGATGCCGTGCTCCGTCTTCAGGTGCTTCGTGATGGCCCCGTGCTTGGCCAGGCCGCTGCGGGCGGTGATCGCGAGCCACTGGTCGAGGCTCTTGCCCGTCTTTTCCGGCAGGTTCCGGATCATCGAGAGTTCCATTTCCTCAGGGGTCTTGGCCATGTTCCTCGCTCCTCCTTTGAAGTCTTCGCTCGGAGAACCCCGCTCGATCTTACCCAATGGGCAAGACGGTTTCGACGTCGGGCCAGTACAGCCAGTAGCCGTCCAGCGGGCGGGCGCCGTGCTTCAGGTAGAAGGCGCGGTACGGATTGGCCGGCGGGGCGTCGATGATCACCCGGCGGGCGCCCTGCCCGACGAACCAGCGGGCCAGCGGCTCGAGCAGGGCGCCGCCGATGCCCCGACGCTGCAGCGCGGGCTCGACGAACATCCACTGCAACTCGCCTTCACAGCCCATGCGTGTGGAGAGATGCCCGGCGATGAAGCCCACCACGCGGCCCTCCTCGTCGGCCACGAACAGGGCCCGCTTCGCCAGTGCGTGGCCGGGATGGTAGGTGCCGGCACAGTAGCCGGCCACACGCGGGTGCAGGCGTTCGTACTCGCGCTGTTGGTCGGTGGATTCGTCGTAGTAATCGGAGTGGACCATCGTGCGAGCCTGTACCCGGGCCGCTGCATCGAGGTCGCTCTCCACTGCCGCTCGGATCTTCACGCCGCCGCTCCTGAAAAACGCCGCCTCGTCCGGTTCCCCGACCACTGGTCACCGCGCTGATCGCCGAATACGACCAGCCCCCGACATCCGGGACGTTTCAGTGGCCGCTGAACAACGCGACCCGGGCCTCACCAGGGGAGTTCACCCTCGGGCCCGCCGGGTGGCCGCTCGAGCGCGCCGCTGAAGAAAGCAATGCCGATCACGATCCCGCCGAGCGTCGTCGCCAGACCGTCGGCGGTCGCTTCCAGAGCGTGCTGCACGGTCGGGCCCAGCAGCAGGCTCAGCGGGATCACCACGACCGTGATCCCCAGATACACCCAGCGGGCCCAGGGCTGCAGCAGGAAGAGTCCGACCATCGCCACCAGGTAGCCGACCAGGATCGGAACGAAGACGAATCCCAACAACACCTCGTCCGCGGTCGGATCCCGCGCGTCTTCCTGCGCGAGCCATTCGGCCAGCAGCGGCGGCAGGGCGTCCTGGAGGGTGAAGGAGAATGCGATGCTGACGATCACGCAGAGCAACTCGGCGATCAGTGCGATACGGAGAGCCAGTCTGGGGTGCAAGTCCGCTCCTTTCCGACTTCGGGAACCAGTGGTCACGCTGCGATCCAGACGACGGCGTCCAGCCCATACGAGCGGAGATCGCCGCCAGGAAGACCTGCTCGGCGCCCGCGATCATGCGCCGAGCATAGATCATCGAATCAGATCCGCACAACGTTCGGAGGCTTACTCGTCCGACTTCCAGTGCGCCTTCAGCTGCAGCAGCCAGCTGAAGTCCGCCGAGGTGGGCGGCCCGTTGGGCGGATTGGGGGTGGCGGCCTGCTCGTAGTAGCCGTCGTCCGGGACCGGGTAGGGGAAGGGGTTGGTCCCGAAGTTCTGGCCGTAGCCTTCCTTGGCCAAGAACAGGTTGGGGCTCTCGCCTCCTTCGGCCACCGTGTCGTACAGGAACATGTCGCCGTCGCGCCCGCTCTTCATGGTGGCGTACTCGGTGCCGGTGCCGGTCTCGTCGTAGGGGTTGGCGGTCACCATGCCGGTGATGTTGGTGGAGCACTTGAAGCCCAGCGAACGCAGCAGCGTGAACATTCAGCAGCTTGTAGTTGTCGAAGTAGCCGTAGGCGCCCCGCGCCGCAGCGACACATATACGTTGGCGCGCGTCGATTCACGGATCGATTGGATCGGGAAAGGCCACGGTAGCCTTGCCGGGAGGCGGAACTCAACAGGAATTACTGCCTCCCGTGGCACGGCTTTCCGTGGCCGTCGTTCTCGTTCGAAAATCACGGGCAGGGATGCCCGTGCCACTCAAGGGCGGTGGGCGACGATGCCGTCCAGGCCCGCCTCCCGGAGGCTCTGGTTGAAGGCCGCCAGCTCGGTCGCGGTCAGCTGTGCGAACGCCTGCAGCTGCGCCTCGAGCCGTCCCTGCAGCAGGTCCAGCACCTCCCGGTCCTGGTCGGTGGGGGGGAAGTCGCCGATGTCGACGCCTCCCGCCAGGTAAGCGAGCCGGCCCGCCAGCTTCATGGGCCAGCGGATCGCGTCCTGGCCGGTCCCGGTCAGGCGCAGCTGGTAGAGGTGCTCCTCGATCTGGATCAGCTGCTTGCCCAGATCCCTGGCTCGATCCAGCACGGTGGTGGCGTCCTCGCGGCCGGCCAGCAGCGATTCCAGGTCCAGCAGCTGGCGCCGCGCCCACTCGATCCGGTTGATCAGCTCGGCGGTGCGGCTGGCGGCCTCGTGGATCTCCTGGAGCATCGCGGTCTGATCCCGGATGTCCTCCAGCGTCCCCTCGGTGTTGGGGTCCTTGCGGACCTCCAGCGGCTGCGAGAACTCCCGCTCCCCCACCCGCAGCGTCACCGTGTAGGTCCCCGGCGGGACCAGCACGCTGAAGGGCTGGGCTTCGGCGTCCCGCTTGCCCTCCTCGCCCAGCTCGACCCAGTCCGCGTGCAGGGGAGGAGTGCGAAGCTCGAT
>JBFGHG010000286.1:0-5224 GCA_041578395.1 Acidobacteriota bacterium | reverse complement strand
GCCAGCAACACCGACCTGAAGGAGGCCGTGGAGAAGGGGGAGTTTCGGGAGGACCTCTACTACCGGCTCAACGTGATCAACGTCCGCATCCCCCCCTTGCGCGAGCGCAAGGACGACATTCCGCTGCTGGCCGAACACTTCATGCAGCAGTTCTGCGAGGAGAACCGGACGGGATCCCTGACGTTGGAGCAGGGCGCGCTGCGGGTGCTCATGGAGTACGATTGGCCGGGCAACGTCCGGGAGCTGGAGAACGTGATCGAACGGGCGGTGGTGCTGGCGCCTCCGGAGAGTTCGATCAGCGAGGACCTGTTCCCGCGGGAAATCCTGCAGTCCTCTTCGCTGAGCTTCAACGACCTCGACCTGGGCCCCAACGGCGCCTCGCTCAAGGAGCTGGTGCTGGAGTACGAACGCCACCTGATCACGACCGCGCTGAAGAAGACCGAGGGAAATCAGAAGCAGGCGGCCGAGATGCTGCGCGTCAACCCCACCACGCTCAACGAGAAGCTCAAGCGCTTGAACATCAAGGTCTCGTGACCCCGCCGCACGCCCCTCCGAGCGAATCAAGGGCAGGACGCCCGTGCCCGCAAAACTTTTTCCCTGATATTTCGTGTCAAGAAGGGGGGAAGTGTGAAGTTTGACGCGCGGAAGGACGGCTCGGTATGATTGTCGTTTCGGCTGAGACTTTCGAGCCGCCCCGCTGTCTAACAACAGGGGTTCGACAACACCGTCACCGGAGGAGATAGAAGTGCCAGTCGCAATCGGGACACTGATCAATTACGTCAGCCAGGGCGGGCTCATGATGATCCCGCTGCTGCTCTGTTCGCTGGTGGGGCTGATTTTCATCATCGAGCGGGCCATCATCTACTACCGCATCGAGGGCAGCACCGCGGACATCTTCTCGGAGATCCGCCAGGCCCTGCTGGCGGGCAACCTGCGGCGCTCCATCGAGGCGTGCGAGAACTACGAGAATCCCGTCGCCACCACCCTCAAGTCGGGCCTGCTGCGCTACGGCAAGTCGCACGAGGAGATCGAGAAGGCCATGGAGAGCGTGGCGCTGCACGAGGTGTCGCGGTTGGAGAAAGGGCTCTGGATCCTGGCGACGGTAGCCAACATCGCCCCCCTGTTCGGCTTCCTGGGAACGGTCACCGGCATGATCTCCTCCTTCAGCGCCCTGGCCGAGGTGGGCCTCGGCAACCCGCAGGCGGTGGCCAGCGGAATTTCCGAGGCGCTGATCACCACGGCCACCGGCCTGACCATCGCCCTGCCGGTGCAGACCGCCTACAACTACTTCAACAACAAGGTCTCGAGCTTCGCCCTGGACATGGAGACCTCCTCCTCGATGCTGCTGGAGACCTTCAACGAAGTGGAGAGCCGGGCTGGCACGAGCGAGAGCTACCAGCCCTCCCAGGTCGCCAAATGAAGTACCGCGTGAAGCGGATCGCGCCCAGCGTTCCGACCGCCTCGATGGCGGACATCGCGTTCCTGCTGATCATCTTCTTCATGCTGACCACTTCGTTTTCTCCAGAGCGCACCAGCGTCGAGCTGCCCCAGTCCGAGTTCCAGGCCGAGGTCTCCGACGAGGCCGCCATCGTGGCCATCACCGCCGAGGGGGAGATCAACTTCACCGACGGCGAGGTGCCCTCCTACCCGGTCGACTCCGCGCGTTCGCTGGGCGTGATCGTGGGTGAGCTGCTGCGGGCCATCCCCAACAAGCAGTTCCTGATCAAGGCCGATCGGATGGTGCCCTACAGCGCCATCGACGAGGTGCTGGAGCAGCTGCGGGTGCAGGGGGCCAAGACGATCGGACTGCTGACCGTGCGGCGCCCCTCGACGCGGCCCGAGGAGCAAACGGAAGGGGAGGGCCAGGAGCAGACGCCATGAGATTCAAACGCCTGCGGCGCTTGCGCGGAACCGACATCCCCACCTCGTCGATGGCCGACATTGCTTTCCTGCTCATCATCTTCTTCATGCTGACGGCCGTCTTTCATTCGTCCCGGGGGCTCCCCTTCGAGATGCCCAAGGACGACCCCGACGACCTGCAGGTGCAACCCGACGAAGCGATTCACATCAAGATTGTTGGAGAGGGTCAGTTCGTGGTCGATCGGCAGCCGATGACCCTGGCCCAGGTGGGCGGCTACGTGCAGGGGAAGATGGAGCAGAACCCGGACAAGCCGGTGATCATCCAGACGCTCCCGGACGTGCCTTACTTCGTCATGATCGACGTGTTCGATCTGTTGAAATACTTGAAGGTCAAGAATGTATCGATTCCGAGCAAGAGCGACATCGAGCGCTGGAAGAAGTTCGGGGTCTTCAGCTGACGGGACGGCCGGGTTGAGAGGCCCCCGCCGCCTCCTGCCGCTGGCGGCCCTTTTCGTCCTGACGGCGGGCCTGGCGGCCGCACAGGGCGACTACCAGAAGGGCATTTCCTACTACAAGCAGAACCAGTTCGCCAAGGCGATCGGGGAGTTCGAACCGATCGTGAAGGAACAGCCCGAGTACGAGTTCGGGCACCGGATTCTGGGCCTCTCCTATCTGAAGACCAAGCAGTACGAGAAGGCCATCGAGGCCTTCCGCAACGCCCTGCGCTTGAAGCCGGACAACTTCACCACCTTCATGGGGCTGGCGCTGGCCTACTTCAACTCGCGGCGTTTCAAAGAAGTGATCCCCACGCTGGACCGGGCCGCCGCCTACGCCAGGACGCCGCAGCAGCAGTATCAGCTGCATCACACCCGCGGCGCGGCCGCCTACAACACCCGCGACTGGGCCAAGGCGGCCGAGAGCCTGGAGAAAGCCACGTCGCTTCGGCCCAACGACCCCGACGACGTCCTGCAGCTGGGGATCGCCTACTTCCAGCTGGGACGCAGCGAGCCGGCCGAGCGCTACCTGCGGCAGGCCGACCAGCTCCGCCCCGGCGGCGAGGCGGCCGGGTTCCTGAGCAGGCTCCAGTTCGTCCGGGGCGTGGAAGCGATCGAGGCGGGGAACTACCAGGCGGCCGCCACCGCCCTGACGGGCTATCTGGACGCCAACCCCGACGACGCCCAGGGCTGGTTCAACCTGGGTCTGGCCTACCAGTTCACAAAGAACTACCCGGCCTCGCAGGAGGCCTTCCAGCGCAACGTCCGCCTGACGCCCGAAAACGGCGCCGCCTGGAACCGCCTGGGCTTCGTCTACGAGATGCAAAAGGACTACCGCAAGGCCCTGGAGGCGTATCAGAAGGCCCAGCAGTTCGGTGCTGGCACCGCCGGCGAGAGCGTGGAGCGAATCAAGAAGAGGCTTCGGCAGGGATGACGGAGATTAAATCTTCAAATCTCAAACTGTCAATTTTCAAGTAAATTCCAATTTTCAAATTTTCAATGTTCAAACGGCTATAGGTTCGCCGCTTCTTCCCCGTCTTCCACGATTTCGAAGACCGAAATCAATCTCGTCACCCGCAGCAGTTCCAGCACCCGTTTGGGTGGATTGAGCAGCCGCAAGGCGCCGCCCTTCTCCAGCATCCGGGTGTGGCCGTGGACCAGTTTGCCCAGCACGGAGCTGTCCACGTAGGTGACCGCGGCCAGGTCGATCACGGCCCGGGTCTGGCCGGCGGCGAGGAGCCGGTCGAACTCTCTTTCCAGCAGGGCGTCCGCCTCTCCGGTGACCAGTTCTCCCTCGGGAATCAGAATGCTGACACCGTCCTGGTTTTCGACTCTGAGGCGCACCGCGCGCAATCTTGACACGCTCGGATTTGGCGTGTCAACATGACCGGCTCATGACCGTTCTGGAGCGCATCTTCGAGCGCGTGCGCCGCTCTCCCCGCCGGCTCGTCTTCCCCGAAGGAGAGGATCCGCGGATCGTGGAGGCGGCCGCTCTGCTGCAGCAGCAGGAGCTGGCGCGTCCCCTCCTGCTGGGAAACCCGAAGACCGTGAAGGAGCGGCTCGGCGAGGCCGGCCTCCAGCTGGACTGCCCCGTGATCGACCCCGCGGCTTCGCCTCACTTCGACCGGTTGGGCGCCCTCTACTACGAGCGGCAGCGGCACAAGGGAGTCACGCTGGCCGAAGCCCACGACCGGGTGCGGGACCCGATGACCCAGGCGGCCCTGATGGTGGCTGCGGGCCTGGCGGACGGCTGCGTGGGGGGCGCGATCTACACCACGGGCGACACGGTCAGAGCCGGCTTGCGCTGCATCGGGTTGAAGCCCGGCTTCTCCGTGATGTCCAGCTTCTTCCTGATGCAGCTCGAGGATCCGCGCTGGGGGGAGCAGGGGGCGCTGCTGTTCGCCGACTGCGGCGTGGTCCCCAACCCCACCTCCACCCAGCTGGCGGAGATCGCGCTGGCGACGGCCGCCAACACCCGGCTCTACCTGCAGGCCGAGCCGCGGGTGGCGCTGCTCTCGTTTTCGACCCACGGGAGCGCAGCCCATCCGCTGGTGGACAAGGTCGTGGAAGCCAAGCAGACCCTGCTGGCCCGGGCGCCCGACCTGATCGCCGACGGCGAACTGCAGCTGGACGCCGCGCTGCTCCCGGAAGTGGCCCGCAGCAAGGCGCCCACCAGTCCGCTCGAGGGCCGGGCCAACACCCTGATCTTTCCCAACCTCGAGGCGGGCAACATCGGCTACAAGCTGACCGAAAGGCTGGCCGGAGCCCGCGCCATCGGCCCCATTCTGCAGGGCCTCCAGCGGCCCATCAATGACCTGAGCCGGGGCTGCTCGGCCCGCGACGTCGTCGACGTGGCGGCCATCACGGCCCTGCAGGCCCTGGAGGAACGAGAACATGCCCATCATTGAGGAAATCATCGCCCGGGAGGTCCTCGACTCACGCGGCAACCCGACCGTGGAAGCGGAAGTTCTGCTGGAGGACGGGGCCTGGGGCCGGGCCGCGGTCCCCTCGGGAGCGTCCACCGGCGAGCACGAAGCGCTCGAGCTGCGCGACGGCGAGGACCGCTACCTGGGCAAGGGCGTGCGCCAGGCGGTGGAGAACATCGAGAACACCATCGCGCCCGAACTGGAGGGCTACTCGGCACTGGACCAGATCACGCTGGACCAGGCGCTGATCGAGCTGGACGGCACCGAGCACAAGGAGAAGCTGGGGGCCAACGCCATCCTGGCGGTCTCTCTGGCGACGGCCCGCGCGGCGGCCGAGTGCGTGGGGCTGCCGCTGTACCAGTACCTGGGAGGGGTGCACGCCTGCCGCCTCCCGGTACCCCAGATGAACATCCTCAACGGCGGGGCGCACGCCGACAACAACGT
>JBFGHG010000285.1:0-5235 GCA_041578395.1 Acidobacteriota bacterium | reverse complement strand
TCAGCAGCGGAAACCCCTGCCGCAGGTCGAAGCGCATCTGGTAACCGAACACGCTGAGCGTCCCGGTGCCGGTGCGGTCCTCCTTCTTCACGCCCTCTTCGAGCACGTGGCGCAGCAGATCCAGGTACACCTGCATGGTTGGGCCCTACTTGGTCTTCATGGTCCAGACCCCGCCCCAGCCCTTGGGCGGCGGCTTGGACTGGTAGTGGCGGCAGCGCTCGATGTAGATCTCGGCGAGCTTGTCCCCGGGGTGCAGCGCCAGCGCCTCCTCGAACGACTTGATGGCGGCCGCGAATTTGCCGCCCCGGTAGTGCTTCACGCCCGACTTGAAGTGGTTGAGCACTTCCATGCGGTTGGGGAAGCTCTGATCGGTGTGAAAGTCGAGCAGTTCGTAGATCGAGACCGGTTGGGTCTTCCCCTTGACCACCACCAGGTCGACCTCCCGCGCCTGGTAGATGCCGTGCAGCTTCCGGTAGGTGTTCTCGCTGATCAGCAGCTGCGCGCCGTACTGCTTGCAGGCGCTCTCGAGCCGGGCCGCCAGGTTCACGCCGTCGCCGATCACGGTGTAGTCCATCCGCTTGGGGGAGCCGATGTTGCCGGAGACGATCTCGTCGGTGTTGATCCCGATACCCATGTCCACGGGCTTTTTGCCGTGCGCCTGCCGGTCGGCGTTGAATTCGCCCAGCGAGCGCAGCATGGCGATGCCGGCGCGAACGGCGCGGTCCTCGTCGTCTTCGTGCGGCAGGGGAGTGCCGAAGACGGCCATGATGGCGTCGCCGATGAACTTGTCCAGCATCCCGCCTTCCTGCTGGATGCACTCGACCATCAGCGTGAAGTATTCGTTGAGCAGCTGGACCGTCCCTTGCGGCCCCAGTTCCTCGGTCAGCGTGGTGAAGCTGCGGATGTCGGAAAAAAGGACCGTGGCGACGCTCGACAGCCCGCCCAGGATCTCCTCGCCGCTGGCCAGCAGACGGTCGGCCAGCGAGGGGTCCATGTAGCGGGACATCGTGGACTTCACGCGCTTTTCGGAGCTGATGTCCTCGATCAGCATCATGGTCCCCAGCTTGGTGTCGCGGCCGCTCATCAGGGGCATCACCGTCAGGTTGACCGACACCTTCTCGCCGCCGAACTCCAACTCCGCGTCCATCGTGACATCCGGGTCCTGGTCCTCCTCCACCTGCTCCAGCTTTTCCAGGAGCCACTCGTTGGGACCGGTGAAGAACTCCTGGGACGGCTGCCCTTCCACTTCCGAAATGTGGGCACGGAAGATGCGCAGCCCGGCCGCGTTGCAGGTCACGATTTTGCCGTCCGGGTCGATGGTGACCACGCCGTTGGACATGCTCTCCAGCACGCTCTCGATGTAGTTCTTGGAGGTCTGCACGTCGTCGAAGAGCTTGGCGTTCTCGAGCCCGATCGAGATCTGTGCGGTGAAGGCCTTCAGCCGCGCCTCGTCCTCCCCGGTGAAGGGGCCGCCACGGCGGTTGAGCACCTGGGTGACGCCGATCGTCTTGCCGTCCTTGTTGATGACCGGCACGCACAGGATGGAGCGGGTGAAGAAGCCGGTCTGCTTGTCGAAGGTGGGGTTGAAGCGCAGGTCGGCGTAGGCATAGGGGATGTTGACCGACTTGCCCGACTGGAAGACGGCGCCGGCGATCCCCAGGTGATTGGGAAAGCGGATCTTGGTGGCGCCCAGGCCCTGCCCGATCTCGGTGTACAGTTCGTTGGTCTTCTCGTCGTTCAAGAAGAGGGTGGAGCGCTCCGAGTTGAGCATCTTGGTGACCGCTTCCATGATCTTCTGCAGCAGCGGGCCGAGTTGGATCTCCGAGGAGACCTCCGAGACGACGCGCAGGAACTCCGCCTCCTGCTCCCGGGCCCGCTCCATCCGCTCCATGATCATGGCGCTCTGCAGGAAGACGGAGGCCTGCGAGGTCATGGCGTCCAGAAAGGCCAGGTCCTTCTTGGTGAAGCGGCCCTTCTTCTTGTTGAGCGCCTGGGCCACGCCGATGATCTCGCCCCGCAGCGTGCGCACCGGGGTGCACAGCACGCTCCTGGTCTTGAAGCCGGTCTTCTCGTCGACCGACGGGTCGAAGCGGTCGTCCGCGTAGGCGTCGTGGACGATCAATCCCTTGCCGGTGGTGAACACCCAGCCGGCGATGCCCTTGTTGTTGAGCACCCGGATCTCGCGCCGGTAGTTGCCCAGGGCCACGCGCGAGTAGAGTTCGCCCGTCAGGCCGTCACGCAGAAAGAGGCTGCCCCGCTCGGCGTCCACGGCCGAGCCGGCGATCTCCACCAGCTTCTCGAGGCGTTCGTCGAGCGTCTGGCAGGCGGCCACCTGGTGTGAGAGGTCCAGCAGGAACTCCGCCATGCGGCCGGCCTCGTCCTTGCGGGCCGCGCCGCGGGTCTTCCTGCTCTGGGTGCGCCGGCTAGCTGTTGCCATCCTTGTTCTCCAGTTCCCGGCGCATGACCTCGATGGTCTGGACCAGGTGCTTCCGTTCCCGCTCCTGCCGCTCTTCCAGCTCCTCGAGCGCGGCGCGGTAGCGGTCCTCCCGCCGGGCGAGCCGCGCCCGAAGCGTCTCGATGGTTTCCTGCAGCTGGAGGTGTTCCTTCTCGGCTGTACGCTGCGCCTCTTCGAGCGATTCGTCCTTCTCGACGCGGGAGCGCTCGAGGGCGTCGCGCAGGGAGTCGCAGGTGGACTTCAGCTGCACCAGTTCGTCGGTGGTCTCG
Organism: Acidobacteriota bacterium; assembly: GCA_041578395.1. Taxonomy (GTDB): domain Bacteria; phylum Acidobacteriota; class UBA6911; order RPQK01; family JANQFM01; genus JBFGHG01. Next base: position 2,511 of record JBFGHG010000285.1, on the reverse strand, counting down.
GTGCGGGCCTGCTGGACCGCCTGCGAGCCGTCCAGTCGTTCTTTCTCCAGGGCCGCGCGCAGCGAGGAGACGGTCTCGTTCAGCTGAGCGATCTCCTTCTCGGACGCCTGGTGCGCCTGCTGGACGGCCTCCTCCTTGTCGATCCGGTTCTGTTCCAGCTCGGCTCGCAGCGAGGAGACGGTCTTGCGCAGCAGCTCCATTTCCTGGGAGGCCGAGGCCACCGCCTCCTGGACCTCCAGCTCCTTGGCGGTGCGGGCCTCCTCCAGCTCGTGCCGCAGCTGGTTGCAGGTGTCTCGCAGCGTCTCCATCTCCCGCTCGGCGTGCCGGACCGCCCGGGTGATCCGCTCTTCCGCCTCGTCGTGGCTGGCCTGCAGCTGGTCCCGCAGGGCGCCCACGGTGCGCTCCAGCTGTTCGACGTGGGCTTCGGACTGCGCGTGGGCCCGCCGCACCTGCTCCTGCTTGTCGGCGGCGGCATCGTCCAGGGCCGCCCGCAGGGCTTCCACGGTCTCTTTCAGGTGCAGGATCTCCTGCTCGGTGTCTTGCTGCTGGTCGAGATCGACGCTTCCCGGACCGCTCATTCGAAGAGGATTGTAGCAGGCTTTCCATGATATGACAGGGGCCACCAAGGAGGCCGAGTTGGAGCCACTGCAACGTGCTGAGCGCCTGATTTCCAAGCGGGAAGAGGACTTCCCCGACAACCTGTTCGAGGCCCGCGACCTCTTGCTGCCGCTGACCGAGTCGAAGAAAACGGCGGGCGTCGCCTACACCCGCCTGTCGGAGACGATGTTCTGGCTGGGGGAGTACGCGGCCGAGGAGGAGCACCAGGAGGAGTTCTTCGGCGAGGGCGTGGAGTACGGCCGGGAGGCGGTCCGCCTGGAGCCCGATTCGGCCGCCGCGCACCTCTGGTTCGGTGCCAATCTGGGTGCCCATGCCGTCGTTCGGGGCATCATGGCGAGTCTCTCGTCGATGGGGGAGCTGGAGGAGCACGGAAAGCGCGCCCTCGAGCTGGACGAGACGTATTTTCACGCCGCACCGCTGCGCCTGCTGGGCCGCTTCTACCACCAGGCTCCGGGGTTCCCGATCGGTCCGGGGGACACGCGCAGGGCGATCGAGCTGCTGGAGCGGGCCGTGGAATTGGGGCCCGATTTCTACCTCAACCACCTCTACCTGGCCGAGGCCTACCTGTCGCGGCGCAAGAAGCAGGAAGCAAGGGCGCTGCTGGAAGAGATTCTGGAGGCTCCCGCTGGAGAGTGTCCCGACTACCACGCCCTGGTGCAGATGCAGGCGCAGGAGCTGTTGGAAGAACTGTGAAGGGAGTGGGACAGGCATCCGTGCCCGTCATTCCCGGAGGAAGAATCACGGCCTGGAAGGCCGCGCCACGATCCTACCTCACGCTGGCGATGGGGACGAAGTCGGAGAAGATCAGCTCCAGGTAGTCGCGGTCCGGGTTCCGCGCCTGGCGATCGAGAAAGACGGGAAGGCTCTGCAGCAGCGACGTCACCGGAAACCCGGGGACGGTCTCCGGGTGGGGGTGGCGCCAGTAGCTGAAGTAGCTGCGGATCAGGACGCTCCGATCGTCGACGGGTAGCGAGCGCAGGTTGTCGACGAAGCGCTCGAAGGTCTGGCTGTTGAAGAGGTAGAACTCCACGTTGGAGGTGTAAAAGCCCGAGACGGTGTAGCCGTGCTCGGCGAGGTAGCGCCCGATCTTGCGCAGGGCGGAGGGGCCGGCCAGGTCTCCCACCACCGGGACGATTCGGTTCTCCAGCTGCAGGCGCCGCACGAACCCGTAGGCCGTGTCGCTGGCCAGATAGGAGTTCTGCACGCCGTCCAGATCCTCTGCGATCAGCAGCTCTTCGAAAGTGGGATAGCTGGAGCGCGGCGGGCGGCCGAAGCTGCGGAACTTCAGGTCCAGCCCTTCCTCGAAGAAGGGCCAGGCGATGCGCAGCAGCGTCCCCCGGTCGTCCCGGCTCACCAGGCCGGGAAAGGTGCGCAGCAAAGATTTCCAGACGTCCTCGAAGGTCGCCACCGCGAAGTCCCGGTCGGGTTTCCAGCGCCGCACCGTGTCGCACAGGACGGCCGCGTCCCCGGCGGGCGGCCGGAAGTCTTCGGGAGGGGGGCGGCCCAGCATCAGGCCCAGGTATTCCCAGCGGTTCTCGGAGCGGCGGAACAGCTCCTTCAGGTAGAGGTGCTGCAGCAGGTTGTCGCGGCGGACGTCGACGATCAGCGCCAGCGAGGGCCGGGTGTTGGCGATGTAGGTGAAGTTCTGGTCCGGCCCCACGCCCAGGTACGCCCCGCCCGGCCGGGTCAGCCGGCGCAGCGACGGGATCACGTGCTGGTAGGAGCTTTCGTTGGAGATCAGGTTGTCGGTGTCGAAATAGCCGGGCCGCTCGCTCAGCTCTTCCGAGAGCCGGACGAAGGCGGCGTCGCTCAGCTCCGGTGGGTGCAGGGAGAGGGACTGCCCGCAGGCGGTCAGCAACAGCAGCAATCCGATCGTCCAGCGCAGCTTCATGG
>JBFGHG010000284.1:0-5237 GCA_041578395.1 Acidobacteriota bacterium | reverse complement strand
GACCCAGTTCGGAGTTCCGGAAGATGGGGATCACGAACCGCGCGGCAGCGGGTTGTGCCAGGATCGAGGCCTGTCCCGCGATCGAGCCGTCGGAGTCGCGCGTCGAGACGATCGCCGTGCCGACCACCGGCAGAGCGGAGCGCAGCCGGACCCAGCCGGCGCGCAACTCTCCTCCCGCGATCTGGACGGAGCGCGTCTCTCCCGGCGCGAGATCGAATCCGACCGGGGACAGCAGCTCGAGCGCCGAAGAGTCGAGTTCGACGCGGGTCGTCCCCTCCCCGCTGTTGGTGACGAACAGCCGGGTCTCGATCCGGAGTCCCGCCTCTCCCGCGGCGACCTGTGGGAAGTATGCCTCGAAGGCCGTGGCATCGAGGCCACCCCACCCCGAAGCGCAAGTCAGAAGCAACAGGACGGCGCCCATCGAGGGATGTCGGAGTTTCTTCATGCCCATCACCAATCAGCCCCAGGGCTGCCCGGCCCGGCGACTCACCCGGCCGACAGGCGGATCGGCAGGCGGCGCACCCGCTCGCCCGTCAGCGCGAACAGAGCGTTGGCGACCGCCGGGGCGATGGGCGGCGTCCCCGGTTCTCCGACCCCGGTGGGCGGCTCGCTGCTCGGGACCACGTGCACCTCGATCTGGGGCATCTGGTCCAGGCGCAGCATCTCGTAGTCGTGGAAGTTGCTCTGCTGGACGCGCCCTTTTTCGAGGGTCACCTCGCCGTGCAGCGCGGCGGTCAGCCCGTACACGATGGCGCTCTCCACCTGGGCTTCGATGTTCCAGGGGTTGATCGCGATGCCGCAGTCGATGGCCGTCACGACGCGATGCACGCGGGGGCGCCCCTCCTCGAGGGAGACCTCGGCCACTTCCGCGACGAAGCTCTGGAAGGACTTGCGCATGGCGATGCCGCGCGCGCGCCCCTCCGGCAGCGGCCGTCCCCAGCCGGCCTTTTCGGCGGCCAGCTCCAGGACTTTTCGATGCCGCGGCTGCTCGGCCAGCAGCTTGCGGCGGTACTCGAAGGGGTCGTGGCCGCCCGCGTGCGCCAGTTCGTCCAGGAAGCACTCGTTGGCGAACGCGGTGTGGGTGTGGCCCACCGAGCGCCACCAGAGCACCTGGACCGGCTGGCTGGTGCTGTGCAGTTCGACCCGGCGGTGGGGGATGGCGTACGGCATCTCCACGGCGCCTTCCACCGAAATGGGGTCGATGCCGTTGCGGATCATGAATTCGAAGCCGGCGGCGGCCGCGATCGACTGGCCGGCGATGCGCTGCTTCCAGGCCACCGGCCAGCCCTGGTCGTCCAGGCCGGCGGAGAGCTGGTGCGCGAACAGGGGCCGGAAGTAGCCGCAGCGGATGTCCTCCTCGCGCGTCCACACCACCTTGACGGGGACGTCCTCCCCCTTGGCGGCCTCCACGGCGTCGGCCACGAAGTCGGAGGCCGGGTTGGCCCGGCGGCCGAACCCTCCGCCCAGCAGCTCGGTGTGGATGCGGATCTGTTCCGGCTTCAGCCCCAGGATTTGGGCGGCGATCCGCTGGTCGTTGGTCTGAAACTGCGTGCCGGCCCAGATGTCGCACTGCTCGGCGGTGACCCGCGCCGTGCAGTTGGGCGGCTCCATCGGGGCGTGGGCCAGGTAGGGGACTTCGTAGGTGGCGTTCAGCGTCCGGGCGGCGCCGGCCAGCGCGCCCTCCGCGTCGCCGTGGTCCTCGGCCACCGCGCCCGGTTGCTCGAGCAGCTTCCGGTACTCCTGCCGGATGTCCTCGGTGGAGAGCCCGGAGTGCGGGCCCTCGTCCCACTCGATCTCGAGCGCCTCCCGGCCTTTGACCGCCGTCCAGAAGTCCTTCGCCAGGACGGCGACGCCGCTTCGCAGCGGCTTGACCTTGACCACTCCGTCGATGGCCTCGGCTTGGGAGGCGTCGTAGCGTTTCAACTTGCCGCCGCAGACGGGAGGCCGCGCCACCACCCCGGTCAGCATCCCGGGCAGCCGGACGTCCAGACCGAAGCGGGCCGTTCCGTCCACCTTCGAACGGCCCTCGATCCGTTTGACGTTGGTGCCGATCAGCCGGAAGTCCTTGGGGTCTTTCAGCGGCACGTTCTCTGGCACGGACAGCTGGGCGGCGTCCAATGCCAGCTCGCCGTAGGAGGCCCGGTGCTCGCCGCCGGCGTGCAGGACGTGTCCGTTGTCGGTGCGCAGCTCGCCCGCCGGGACGTCCCATCTGGCGGCGGCCGCCTGCACGAGCATGGCCCGCGCCGTGGCGCCCGCTTTCCGGAACTGCTGCCAGGAGGAGGCGATGCTGGTGCTCCCGCCGGTGAGGTACATGCCGAAGAAGAGATGGTTGTAGGCGGGCTCGGCAGGGGCCGGCTCGACCCGGATGCGCTCCCAGTCGGCGTCCAGCTCTTCGGCGATCAGCATGGGCAGCGAGGTGTAGACCCCCTGGCCCATCTCCGACTTGTTGACCAGGACCGTGACCGTTCCGTCTTCGGCGATCCGCACGAAGGCGTTGGGGGCGAAGGGGCCTTCGGGGACTGCGCCGCGGGCTTGGCGCAGCGGCACGTAAAAGCCCAGGAGAAGCCCGCCGGCGGCTGAGCCGGAGACGGTGAGAAAGCGTCGGCGAGAGAGGCTCTTGCTGCTCATGCCTTCCCCTCCTTTCGCACCTGTTCGGCGGCCGCGTGAATGGCGCGCCGGATCCGCGAATAGGCGCCGCAACGGCAGACGTTGCCGCTCATGGCCTCGTCGATGTCTCCGTCGCTGGGTTCCGTGTTTTCGGCCAGCAACGCCGCCGCCGACATGATCTGCCCCGACTGGCAGTAGCCGCACTGCACGACGTCCGCGTCCAGTCAGGCCTGCTGCACCGGGTGCAGGCCGTCCGGCGCGAGTCCTTCGATGGTGGTGACGCGGGCGCCGCCGACGTCCCCCACCTCGGTGACGCAGGAGCGGGTGGGCGCCCCGTCCACGTGCACCGTGCAGGCGCCGCACAGGCCCAGTCCGCAGCCGTATTTGGTGCCGGTCAGCCCCAGCGAGTCCCGCACCACCCACAGCAGCGGGGTGGAGGGGTCGCCGTCGAACTCCCGGCGCCGGCCGTTGACGGTCAAGACGATCATGGTTCCTCCTTGGGGGGCGATTGTAGCATCGACCCTCGGCAAGACTCCGAGCAGATTCGGGGACACGCCGTGTCTCTCGCTGCCGGGTGTCGAAGAGTCTGATCGCTCCCTGTGCGACTCTCGGCCCTCGAACTCGCACATGTTCTTCGCATGTGACATGCAAACCACATGTCCAAGATGATTCAGGTGAGGAACGTACCCGACCAGCTGCACCGGGAGCTCCGACGGAGAGCGAGACTCCACGAAAGGACGTTGACCGGCTACATCCAGGAGATTCTCCAGCGCGAGGTGGATCGCCCCGCGCGGGCCGAGGTCTTCGAGCGCATCCGCCGTCGCCGGCCCGTGAATCTCGGGAAGAGTGCGGCCGACCTGATCCGAGAAGAGCGAAGGGCTCGGACCGTGTCTTGAGGCTCGTGGGCGCACTGTTGCTGTTCAGTTCCGTGTTCGTCGGGTTCAGTGCCCTCCCGCCCGCCGGCCCCAACCCCGCCGACCGCCTCTCCCGTTTGCAGCAGCCCGCGGACGGGACTCCACCGCGCACTTTCCTGGTCCTGGGAGGCGACTGGCAGCGGCTCGACTCGGGCGTGGACGGGCGTGAATTCCGGGCCGACCTCGTCTACCAGGCCCCCTCCACGGTCGTGCAGGCGGGCTACTCCAACTACCGGCTCTCCACCGCCGAGTGGTCCGTGGGCCGATTCGGGGCCTACCACCGCCTGCACCCGCGCATCGGCGTGGAAGGCGAAGTGCAGGCCGGTCCCGGACGCAGCGCGGGGCAGGACTTCACCTACCAGAAGTACCGCGTGGGCCTCACCTTTTCGCCTTTCAGGTACCGGGATCGACGCCCGCGTCCCGCGCAGCGCTTGAGCCCTAGAGAACGAGCAATTTCGACGGGGACCGTGCTATCCTGGGACTTATCAGGACCTGGCACCCGCACCTCGGATCGCAGTTCCAGCGCCGCCAGTCTCCGACTATCCGAACCCCGAGCCGGGTTCGCGCCGCGGGCCGGGAGGGGGGGCATCAACGGAGGTGCACGATGAAATCACTCCGGGCTTTGTGGTTCGCACTCCTCGCCATTTTACTGGCCTCGAGTTGTGGCGATCCGTCGGCCGGTTGTCCCTTTTGTAGAGCTCCGGAAGGCGTGGTTCTCGAGGACGAGGAACTGATGGCCGTCCGGATCCACTGGTCGGCTTTGGACGACGCGGCCTCGATGGTCGATCCCTCGATCGTCTGCGAAGAGACCCCCAGTGAGGCTCTCTTCCGGAGAAACGTCCGAGCGACCGAATGTATTTGGGTACCCCAGTGCAAGATCTTCCTGGGTGAAATCGCGGTCCCGGGCGATTACGGATTCTTCAACGATCCGGACCTCAGCGTTGGCAACCCGGGGGACGTGGTCATCGCCCAGGACGACGATGGTGAGTACGGCCTGAGCGACGAGATGATCACCCTGGGCGAAATGGCCCACGATCATTGGGCGGATCACGAGAGAGGCATTCTGGCCATCGCGATCAATCGATTCGTCCTCGAAGACGGCTCGGCCATCGGTGTCCGAGGATACGGCCTTCCGCCGATTGGCGACGATCAGCGTCCGCTCGTGTACGTCGTCGACCCGTCCTTCATTCCGAGCGGCGTCGACAGCGAACACGTGTTCGCTCACGAAGTCGGCCATTCGCTGGGGCTGTGCCACACGGACGAGTGCGACCAACTGGATGGAGCCAGTTCGGTGCAAAACCTCATGAATCCCGACGGGTCGGTCAACTCTACGCGGTTGGTCGAAAGTCAATGCATCACGGCCAGGACCAGTTTTCCTTCCCTGTTCGAAGTGGCCCCCGAGGCCGTGGTTCAACCCCAGCTCACGGTCAGTCACCGGCGAGAACGAGTCCCGGTTCCGGCTCTTGGAAAGGTCCTCGTGCGCAATGTTTCGATGCGCCTGGCGCCCGATGGGAGCGGTGTGCGGCTGGTGCTGAGAACCCGCGAGCCGATCGACGCCGAGAGAACGGAAGTCTGGGTCAGTTTGGATGTGGACGGCGATCCGGGGACCGGCCTGGACGCCGGAACCGCGACTCCCGGGAGCCCACGGGAGGGAACGGATCTCATCGTGAGCTTTGCGTTGGATGCAACGAGAACCGTGTACGAGGCCGGGGTTCT
>JBFGHG010000283.1:0-5241 GCA_041578395.1 Acidobacteriota bacterium | reverse complement strand
GCCACGGCCGCGGCCCGGAAACCGAGTTCTCCAACCCGGGCGTGACGCTGTGGGCGCTGGACGCCTTCCGCTTTTCCGAGCACTGCAACCACGACCCCGCGCTGGATTTCGCCGTGGAGTCGCTGTTGGATCACTGGACGGTCCGCCGGCCGCTGGGGCCGTGCCATTTCGGAATCGGCACGCTGTTTCTGCAGACCGAGTTCCCCTTCCTTCGCTACAACCTCTTCTACTGGGTCTACGTGCTCTCGTTCTACCGGCGGGCCCGGCGCGACGAACGGTTTCGGGAGGCGCTGGCCGCGCTGGAGGGGAAGCTGGACGCGGAGGGCCGGATGACCGTGGAGCGTCCCCACCGCCGGTTGGAAAGACTCTCCCTGTGCCGGAAGGGGGAGCCGTCGGAGGCGGCGAGCCGGCGCTTCCGGGAGATCCTGGAAAACCTCGAAACGGACGAAACGGACTAAAACAGGCTCCCCTGCAGCGGCGGATAGACCACCCCCCGCTTCTCCAGGCGGGCCCGGGGCCGTACGGCATGAGCCTCCGCGCGGCCCGGCTCCAGGATGTGCAGGACCTGCATCCCGTTGACCAGGACGAGGTAGTCCGAAAGCAGCTGGCGGTGGCACCGGTAGGGATCGGCCTCGGCGCACAGGACCACCGTGGCGTGGGCGCGGCAGGTCTGCAGCAGGGACTCCACGCCCTGGCGGAACTCGTCGCTGAGCATGTAGTCCGCGTAGTTCCGGAAGCCGCCTTCCGGCCAGGCGGTGTTGGGAGAGCGCTCCAGCCGGGCGTCCCGCAGTCCGCCCAGTTCGGGGAAGTGCTGGTAGAAGATCCCCGCCTCGAGCAGCGCCGAGCGCAGGTTTTCGCGGTCGAACTGAGGGTGGCGGCGCGAGCGCGGGTACGACCGCACGTCCGCCAGCCACTGGATGCCGTGTTCCACCAGCAGCGGCAGGAACTCGCCCCAGGTCCGGTGGGAGTGCCCGATCGTCCAGACGACCCTCTGTGGGGAAATCTCCGCTCTCTTCTCCATCACCTCCCGAAGTAGATACCATGGGGCCGGCGAATCGAACAAATCGCCGGGCGCCGCCGTAGAATCGTCGGAGGGAGTCAGTCATGATGAAGACGTTGAAAGCTTTGAAGTTCCTGGTCGTGGGTCCGACGATCCTGGCCATGCTGTTCGTCATCAACTGGATGACCTGGAGCGGCGAGTGGTGGGTCCAGTGGGCGGCCCTCGGCATCGGTATCGCCTGGGTGTTCAGCCTCTTCCGGGTGCTGGCCGCGGTGCTGGCCGTGGGCGGCATCGCCGCCTTCATCGCCATGCTGCGCCGGTAACGGGGTCACAGCTACAAAATCCAGAAATCGAGCCGAAAACTGGATCTTGTAGTGTTGACCCCGCTATTTTTCTCCACATGCATTCCAACCGGCGGGACTTTCTTTGCAGTGTCGGTTTCGCGCTGGCTTCCACACAGCTGTTGCCGGGGCAGGCCCCGGCCGAGGCGTGGGGGCTGGGGGCGGAACCCTCGATTCAGTCGGTCATCGACGCCATCCTGGCGGAGATCCCGGTGCGGCGGCCCAACACGGTCGACACCGTCAAGCACGGTGACCCGGGACAGCGGCTGAAAGGAATCGCGACCACCTTCCTGCCCAGCTGCGACGTCATCGAACGGGCGGCGGCGGCCGGCGCCAACCTGCTGATCGCCCACGAGCCGGTCTTCTACAACCACCAGGACGAAACGGACTGGCTGGAACAGGACGCGATCTACCAGCGCAAGCGGCGGCTGCTGGACGAGACCGGCATGGTGCTGTGGAGGTTTCACGACCACTGGCACCGCCTCACGCCCGACCCGGTCTCGGAAGCACTCCTGGATCAACTGGAGCTGGCGGACGCCCGGCGCGGCGACGACAATTACTTCGTGACCATCCAGGCCACCCCGCTGGGAGAACTGGCGGCGGCCTTCAAACGGCGCCTGGGGGTGCCGCTGGTGCGCGTGATCGGCGACCCCGCCACGCCCTGCAGCCGCCTCGGCATCCTGCCCGGCGCCTGGGGCGGGAGGATGCAGATCGGACTGCTGGGAAGGGAGCGCCCGGACCTGCTGGTGTGCGGCGAGATCAACGAGTGGGAGACCAGCGTCTACGTCCAGGACGCCATCTGGGCCGGCCGTTCCACCTCACTGCTCATTTTGGGACACGTCAACACGGAAGAGCCGGGGATGAAAGCCCTGGTGGAGTGGCTCGAGCCGCGGCTGCCGGACGTTCCGATCGTTCACGTGCCGATGGGCGACCCCTTCCTCTACCTCTGATGCCTGCCAGTCCGGAATGACGGGCAGAGATGCCCATCTCCCACGGACTCAGGAGGCGCGGCGGTAGCGGGGACGTCCGGAGCGGCGGCGCTTGCCGGGCGTGCGGGCGTATTTTCCGCGCCGGCCCGAAACGGGCCGCAGCCGGGCTCCAGGCTGCGGTGCTCTTCCGGAACGGCTCTCCAGGAAGCTGAGCGCGGCGAGGCCGTCGACTTTCCTGTGTGGAATCGTGGCTCCGAGTCTCCGCTGGACCGCGTCGACCAGCGCCTGGTCCTCACCCGTGACGAAGGTGTAGGCCTTTCCCTTCCGCCGGGAGCGCCCCGTCCGCCCGATCCGATGAGTGTAGGCGTCCACGGTGCCGGGCATGTCGAAATTGACCACGTGGGAGACCTGTTCCACGTCGATCCCGCGGGCGGCGATGTCGGTGGCCACCAGGATGTCGAAGCGGCCCTGGCGAAAGCCGTCCATGGCCTTGACCCGTTGCGGCTGACTCATGTTGCCCTGCAGCGCCACCGCCCGGTGGCCGCCCCGGGACAGCTTTTTGGCCAGTTGCCGGGCACGGTGCTTGGTGCGGGTGAAGACGATGGCCGACACGAAGTCCTGCTCCCCGATCAGGTGCTGGAGCAGCGGCAGCTTGCCGTGCTGTTGCACCGGATAGAGCGCGTGTTCGATGGTGGGGACCGGACGCGACTGGTTCAGGTCCACAACCTTGGGGTCCTTCAGGACTTTACGGGCCAGGGTCCGGATCTCGCCCGGCATGGTGGCCGAGAACAGCAGGTTCTGCCGGCGCTCGGGGAGGGCGGCCAGGATGCGGCGGATGTCGGGCAGAAAGCCCATGTCGAACATGTGGTCCGCCTCGTCCAGGATCAGCACCTCCACCTGGTCCAGGCCGATCACGCCCTGCCCGTGCAGGTCGAGCAATCGTCCGGGACAGGCCACCACGATCTCCGGGCGGGTCCGCAGCAGGGCGATCTGGGGCCGGAGCGAGACTCCGCCGAACACGGTCGCCGTCTTCACCCGGGTGAAGCTGGCGAGAGTCCGGATTTCCTGGTCGATCTGGCTGGCCAGTTCCCGCGTGGGGGCCACGATCAGGACGCGGGGCCCTCGGCCCCCGGGGGAGGCCATCAGGCGTTGCAGCACGGGAAGGGCGAAGGCGGCGGTCTTTCCGCTGCCGGTTTCGGCCAGCCCCAGGATGTCGCGGCCTTGCAGCGCCGCGGGAATCGTTTCGTCCTGAATGGGACGAGGACTGGAGAAACCGGCCCGGGAGAGTCCCCGGCACAGGGCCGGGTGAAAATTGAAATGGTCGAATCCAGTTGTGGATCCGGATTGGATTTCAGACATACGAATATTTCTTTCGGGCAGCCTCGGCTGCCATTTCCTACCCACACAACAGCAGTAGAGAAGGGGAACGGTGATCGGCGGCGCGCTCGTGACGAACCTGTTGTCCGCCGCAGGCTGAAAGGTTCAGCTAGGGCCAGGGTAGCAGAAAAGCGGGGCGGGTGTGGACACGTGTCCCCTTTTCCCGCGGCCTTGCGGGCCGGCGGACGAAGAATCACGGGCAGGGATGCCCGGGCCACAGTGCCCGATCAGCTCGGCTGCATCGGAACCATCCCCGGGACGGGGACCGGCTCGGCCGCCCGCAGCTTCCGCAGCGCCGACCATCCGGTGAACAGGCCCAGCAACACCCATCCGTGGAAGGCCAGGGCGAGCAGGTCGCCGACCAGCAGCATCAGCAGGGCATCGCCCAGGTAGAAGGCGAGGCCCAGGACGTACGCCCACTGGTGGCGGCGCAGCGCCAGCCAGCCGAGCAGTGCCACGCCTCCGGTGATCAGCAGGTTTGCCGTCAGGGCAAAACCCCACACCACCACGGCATTGGCCTGAAATTCATCCAGGATCACCACGGCCAGGGCGTCGAAGAACGTGGTCGCCGCCAGTCCGAAGATGAATCCCCATTCGCCGCCGGCCATCACGATGATGCTGTTGACGATCGAGAGAGCCGCCACCCAGTAGAACCACTGGGCGGCGCTGCGAAACGCCTCCTCCTGCTGGGCGAGGCCGTTGTCCTGGTTTTCGTCGAGCAGGTCAGTGTCGGTGGTCGCGTCCATGATGCCTTCCTTTGCTCAGGACTTCCCGACGCACCCCACCTGCAACCCTACAGGCCGGGGACGCGGAGCGAAGTGATCCCGATTACCAGGTGACCCGGTTTTTGTTTTGACTTAGTCAAAACTGTGATACACTCTCGCCGATGAGCGGAGCTCGAGACACCGGCGCGGACTTCGAAGCCCTGGCCCGCCGGCGTCTCCACGAAGCCGGTCTGCGGGCGACGCAGCCGCGCGTGCTGGTCTACTCGCTTCTTCGGGAGGCGGGAGGGCACCGCTCGGTCGACGAAATCGTCGAGCTGCTGCGCCAACGCGGCCGTCCCATTCCCCGCATGTCGGTCTACAACGTGGTCTCCGATTTGCAAGCAGCATCCCTGTTGATGTGTGCCGACGTCGGACCCGGCCGCGCCCTGTACGAGGCCGGCGAGACCTGGCACCACCATTTCGTGTGTCGCGGCTGCGGCGATGTCCAGGACGTGGAGTGCCTGGAGGGGCGCAAACCCTGCCTCGAGCCTCCGCCCACGCTGGACGCCGAGGTGGACGAGGCGCAGGTGATCTTCCGCGGCCTCTGCCACCGCTGCGCACCCGACCGGGAGGGTCCCCGAGACTGAGGGAGGGGCTCCCCCGTCGAAGCTCATTGCACGCGCACCAGAATCGAACACCCTGAGAGGAAGAGAGGAAGCATGGACGAGAAGAAGAAGAACCAGAACCCCCGGCTCACGACCGCCACCGGATGCCCCATCGGCGAGCAGCAGGCGCTGACGGCGGGACCACGCGGGCCGGTGCTGATGCAGGACGTACAGCTGCTCGAGCAGATGCAGCACTTCAACCGGGAGCGCATCCCCGAGCGCGTG
>JBFGHG010000282.1:0-5244 GCA_041578395.1 Acidobacteriota bacterium | reverse complement strand
GATCAGCGTGCCTTCGCTGACGGTGGTGGCGTGTTCGAACCAGTAGGAGTGGCCGGCCAACTCCGCGAAGTGCGGGAACCGGCCCGCGTCGATCTTCCCTTCGGCGTCCAGCAGTGAGAGCAGCGGCAGCTCGTCGAAGACGACCATCACGACCGGCGCCCGGCTGCTGCCCGCGGCGGCGGTCGCGGACTCGGGTGGGCCTTCCAGCAGCCGGCGGGCGGGGGAGCCGAACAGGAAGAAGAGGGGGAACAGCAGCGCCGTGGCCGCCAGCAGGGTCAGCGCGCTTCGCACCGGCTTCCAGCGGTGGTAGGCCGCCGCCAGCAGTGCCCCCAGTGCCAGACCCAGCGCCAGGACCCCCACTCCGCTCAGCCAGACTTCCGCACGTTTCGCCAGCTGCACGAAGAACAGGGACCCCAGCAGGGCGACGCACAGCAGCTGATACACCCGGCGCGGCGGGCCGCCCGGGAGAAGCCGTCCGAGCAGCGCCAGTACGGCCGGGACGGCGAGAGCGAGCAGGACGGTGGTCAGCAGAAGGAGTCCCGGGCCCGCGCCGTGGGCCACCAGGAACTCCGGATAGCGACCCAGCAGGTCGAAGAGGGGCTGCGCCACCGCCAGCGCCGACAGAGCCAGCAGGTGAAGAGCCGCGAATATGAATCGTTCCGGCTTGGCCATTCGAGTTCGCCGGCTACCCGCCCCCGCCGGCAGCCGCTACAATGAGGCCCCTCATGATAAAGCATGTGGTTTGTTTTCGCCTGAAGGACCCCGCTTTGGTTCCGCGCTGGCAGGAGGTTTCCGCTGAGCTGGAGCAGATCGAGACGGTACGGAGCTTCAGCGCCGTCCCCCTCCTGAAACAGGACCGCTTCCACTGCGCGCTCTACATGGAGTTCGAGGACGAGCAGGGGCTCGAGTTCTACCAGGTACACCCCGTCCACCAGCGCTACGTCAAAGAGACGGTGCCGCCCCTGGCCGCCGACAAACTGGTCGTCGACCTCGTCTATTCCGGCTCGTAGAAGGGATTGCGGCCGGGCTGCTCGACGCCCCGGTAGATGGCGCTGTACTCCAGGTAGTTGTTGCAGTAGCGCAGGATGTCGGCCACTTCCTCGCCGGTCAGCTGCCGCGCCACGCGGGCGGGGGAGCCCAACACCAGGGAGCGGGGCGGGATGCGGGTCCGTTGGGTCACCAGCGCCCGGGCCCCGATGATGCAGTCCGATCCGATGACGGCGCCGTCCAGGATCACCGCGCCCATCCCCACCAGCACCCGGTCCTCGATGGTACAGCCGTGAATCACCGCGCTGTGCCCGACCGTCACCTGGTCGCCGATGCGGGTGGGCGAGACGCCGCGGGTGACGTGTACCACCGAGTTGTCCTGGATGTTCGTCTGCTCTCCGATGCGGATCCAGTTCACGTCGGCCCGGATGGTGGTGTGAAACCAGACGCTGCTGTCCCGCCCCAGCACCACGTCTCCGATCAGCTCGGCGGAGGGGGCGATGTAGTTCGACTCGTCGTAGACCGGGCGGGCGTCGAGGAAACTGTGAATCATCCGGGCATTGTAGCCGTGGCGCGGGCATCCTGCCCGTGATTCACGGCCTGGAAGGCCGTGCCACGGCCGGTCCCGGCTCCGCGGGCCTTCGAGTGTTATCAAGACGTGCTATGATGATAACATGATCAGGACGCAGATCTCCGTCGACGAGGAGCTCTACGAGAGGGCCAAGGCCACGGCCCGCCGGCAAGGTGTGTCCTTTGCCGAATTGTGCCGTCGCGCGCTGGCGGAAACGGTCGCACGGGAGCCGACCGAGAAACCCTGGATGCGCTACGTCGGCATCGTTTCCGGGGAGCCAGGCGACAGCGAGTCGGTGGACGAGGTGGTCTACGGGCGGGAGAACCCGTGACCCGCGTATTCCTCGACAGTGGCATTTTCATCGCCGCCCTGAATCGCCGGGATCAGTGGCACCTTCAGGCCCGCGCTCTGTTCGGCGGCGACGCTCAGAAGTGGTACACCTCCCTGCTGGTGGTTTCGGAGACTTATTCCTGGTTTCTGCACAAGCTGGGTGAAGAGGCGGCCAGGTCTTTCCGAGCTTTCCTCACCAGCCTCGAAGGCCTGACCATTCTCGAGCCCACGCTGGCACACCATTCAGCAGTCGAGCGAATGTTGGACAAGCTGAGGGGAGCCAGGCTCACCTACGTCGACGCATCCGGCCTCTGCCTCCTCGAGCGGTTGAAGATCAGGATCGTGTGGGCGACGGATCATCACCTGGGCCTGAGGGGCGCCGAAATTCTCCCTCGCGTCTGAACCAACGCGCTTTCAGGCGAAGTGCCGCCTCAGGGCCTCGTCCAGCTTCTCCTCGAGGGCGGCGGCCTCCGCTTCGGGGTAGTCCCACAGCGAGACGAAGATGCCGATCTCCGGACCGCGCCCGCAGTCTTCGTGGGCGGCGCGGAAGAGGCCGTCGTTCCAGTCGTCGACCCGCAGGGCGAGGTCGGTGGGCCGTATC
This sequence comes from Acidobacteriota bacterium, assembly GCA_041578395.1. Classification (GTDB taxonomy): domain Bacteria; phylum Acidobacteriota; class UBA6911; order RPQK01; family JANQFM01; genus JBFGHG01. The sequence continues at coordinate 2,755 of JBFGHG010000282.1, read as the reverse complement.
ACCAGCAGCAGGCTGCCCCGAACCGGTCCCGCCCCGGCCAGCGTGAGCGACACGCGTTCGCCCGCCAGCGCGGAATCGGCAAGCTCGCCCTGGATCAGGCCCGTCGGGGAGATCAGCTTCGTCCAGGCCTGCTCCGGCGTTAGAGCCGTGGCCCGGTGCAGCCAGAAGGCGCGGCGGGTGCGGCCGGCGTGGACTTCGAGGTAGTGCTTCAGGCTTCGCAGCTCGTAGGACCAGCCGCGGCGGGTACCCTCGTACTCGTTGTCCCACTCGCTGCCCATGCCGAATCCGGAGTGCACCAGCCGCAGCCGCGTGCCGCCTCGAGTGCCTTCCAGGAACCAGTCGACGACCAGCGGGGCGCCTTCTCCGGTCGGCGTCATCCAGGAGGTGGACAGGTGCTGCCCCGGCTCCCAGGCCCGGATGCGGCAGGTCCCTCGCAGGTCGTCTCCCCAGCCGTAGGTGATCTCTCCCCCATCGCCGGGTGTCACCTCGGCGTCCAGGGGGAACCATTGGACCAGTTGCTCGGCGTCGGTGATGGCCTTCCAGACGGCCTCCGGGGAGGCCGCGATGTCCACCACGTGCTCGTGCTGACGGGTTCGAGTCTCGGTCTTGGCCATGCTCATTCTCCTTTCGGGTCAGGCGCCGGAATCGTCGTTCTTCGCCACGGGGTGCGCGCCCAGGACGAACCGGAAAGGGCGGCTGCCGGGCGAATCGTCGCTGTAGCGGGAGGCCAGGCGAGCCACCGCCTCCGTCAATTCCTCGGCGAAGGCGGAGCGGTCGGCCGGCGAGCGAAAGCGGACGTCCAGCTCCAGGGCGAAGGTGGCCAGCGGTTTTCCCGCCCGGTCGGCGCCTTTGCGCAGCCGGGCCAGGTCACGGATCAGCCGGGCGCCCAGCGTCAACAGGTAGGCGCTCGAGAAGCGGTCCTGCAGCTGGGAAGGCGTCAGGCCCAGGTCTCCGGCGAAGTCGGGGTCGACCAGATAGGCCCGGGCGGCCGGCCGGAAGCGCCGCTCCACGCATCCCCGCCGCTGCTGCTCGCCGTCGACCTCCACCAGACCCGCCGCCAGCAGCTTCCGCACGTGGTAGTTCAGCTTCTGGCGCGGCAGCCCCAGCTTGCGCCCCAGCCCGGTCGGCGAATCGGGCTCCGCGTGCAGCTGTTCGAGGATCCGGCGGCGCAGGGGCGACAGCAGCGCGGCGACCCCGTCCCGGTGCTCGATGACGGCGATGCGGGGCTGGTTTGCTTCGGCCACGAGCGGGAGTGTACCATTGGACAAAAAAAGTTGTCAAATGGAGAATGCAAAAGGGGCGGGAGCTGCGGGACAGGGGAGGATTTGGAACTTCAGCATGCCGCCCACGCCGCCGAATTCGTCCAGGAAGGTGGCCTCGTCCAGCAGCTGCAGATAGGCGCCGTGGTGCTCGGCCAGCTTCTCGATGCGGTTGCGGATGTCCACCGGTTCGGCGGACCCGCGGCAGTAGGGGCACTTGTGGACGTCGCGGCTGAAGACGAACTGGCAGTGGGTGCAGCGATATCCCTGGCCGTTGAGCGAGTCGCTGATGAAGAGGCGCTCCACCTTGCCCATCTGCAGGTTGAAGAGCGTTTCGTCCAGGCCGATGACGGTCTGGTAGTCCTGACTGAGGCGATCGTAGAAGCGGGCCAGGGCGGCTTCCGATTGTTTCGCCTCGAACTCCTCGACGAACCCCCGCACTTTCTCGATCAACTCCTGATCGTCCTCGTGGTCGGGAAGGCTGCGGGCCAGCACCACCTTTTCCTCCAGGTGCTGGGGCAGGTGGCGCTTCAGTTCGGCGAGGTTCTCCTGCGTTCCCAGCAGGACCAGCCCCCGCGGCTTGACGCGCCGGTCGAACTGATCGAGCTGCTCCGCGAAGTCGCGCATGAAGTGCTGGATGAGGTCCTTGCGGTGCCGCTGGTAGCGCATCTGCGACCAGCCGCCGACTTTGGTCCGCCCGGGCACGTCCTCCGACAGGGAGGCTTCCCGGCCGGCGTGCCGGTTCAGGTGGATGCTGAAAACGCGGCCGGAATGCTGGTCGAAGACGGCGACCGCGTACTGGTGCTGCTCCTCGGCGAGTTCGATCAGGACGTCGAGGTTGGGGGAAGAGGAGACGGCGAACTTGTTGCGCAGCGGCACGGGCAGCTGCAGCGCCTTGAAATAGCCGCGGCGCGTGCTGCAAAAGAGTGCCAGTCCGCGCGTGTCGCGCTCCAGCTTCTGGTTGAGATACTCTTCGATGGAGGCGACGTGCTCGCGAAACTCGCGCACGGCCGCCTCCCCCTTTCGGTGGCGCAGCACCTGGGTCAACAGGCCGATCTTCTGCTTCACGAATAGCGAGTGGGTCCGCTGCCCGTCGGAGCTGACGGAAGTGTCCAGATAGACGCTCGAGAACAGGTCTTCACCGTCCTCCAGAGACAGCAGTTCTTCCAACTCTCGCTTCAGATCCATGGATTCCTCCTGTGGTTGGACACTCGCACTGCCGAGAGCAGTCATCTACCCGAAGTATACCCCATCCGCGACCGGCTGAAAACCGCCGGTGAAGCGCCGGAAATTTCTGTCGCGCAAGGATTTTTCGCGTTCTCGTAGCAGGGCTGCTAGAATCGGCGGCGTGAAGAACGTGACTGGAATCGTCCTGGGCGGGGGGAAAGGAACCCGCCTGTTTCCCCTGACTCATGTCCGCTCCTAACCGGCCGTCCCGCTGGGGGGCATGTACCGGCTGATCGACATCCCGATCAGCAACTGCATCAATTCGGAGG
>JBFGHG010000281.1:0-5253 GCA_041578395.1 Acidobacteriota bacterium | reverse complement strand
GGTGGGGGCGGTCAACGGACTGGCCGTCACGCGCCTGCGCGTCGTCCCCTTCATCGCCACCCTGGGGATGCTGGGAGTGGCGCGCGGGGTGGCCAAGTGGCTGGCGGGGGAACGGACGGTCAACGTCCCGGAGAGCTGGATCGACGGGCTGGCGGTGACCTTCCCGCGGCCCGCCTGGCTGCTGTTGGCCCCCGGCGTGTGGATCATGCTGCTGCTGGCGGTCCTGATGGCGGTGGTGCTGCGCCGGACGGTCTTCGGACGGCGCGTCTTCACCCTGGGCTCCAGCGAGACGGCCGCCCGCGCCTGCGGGATCGACACGGATCGGCTGAAGCTGCAGGTCTACTCGGCGGCCGGCTTCTTCTTCGGCCTGGCGGGGGTGGCGCAGATGTCGCGGCTGCGGCAGGGCGATCCCACCGTGGCCATCGGCGTCGAACTGGACGTGATCGCGGCGGTGGTCATCGGGGGCGGAAGCCTGAGCGGCGGCCGCGGCAGCATCGCCGGCTCGATGGTGGGAGCCCTGGTGATGGCCTTCCTGCGCAACGGCTGCCAGCAGATGGGCTGGCCCCCCTACATCCAGGAGATCATCATCGGGGTGATCATCGTGGCCGCCGTGGCGGCCGACCGATCCCGCTCCTCCAGGCGGGAATGACGGGCAGGATGCCCGTCCCACTTGGAGTACACCGGGGCAGCGCCATCTTCCCCACGGCACCCTTTACGGTGCCATCTATTCCAGCCCGGGCAGCGACGAGATCGTCAGCTACACCAGGGCCGGCGACTCGGCCATCTGGACCGGGCACTACCTGGCGGCGGCGGCCTACCGGTTCGCCGTGACCGGCTCCGGGGAGGCGCGCGAGGAACTGGCGCTCGCCCTGCGGGGAGTCCCCTCGCTGGTGGACGTGACCGGTTCGGACCGGCTGGCCCGGGCCCTGCTGCCGCTGGACTCTCCCTTTCTGGAGGCGATCGGCCGCGAGGAGGCGGGACACCGGTTCTACCCGGGACCTGGGCCGGCCGCGAGCACCGCTGGATCGGCCGCGAAGGCCTCCCCGGGACGATCGAGGAAGCCGGCCTGGACTTCCTGCTCCCCTACTGGATGGCACGCTACTACGAAGTGCTGCCCGCGCCCTGAGGCCTTTAGAACCCGGCCAGCCACCCGCCGTCCACCGGCAGGGCCACTCCGGTGATCCATTCGGCGTCGTCGGAAGCCAGGAACACCGCGGCCCGGGCCACGTCGCGCGGCAGGCCAAAGCGGGGCAGAGGGGTGCGGCGGCGGCAGGCCTCGATCTGCTCCTCGCTCAGGTAGTCCTGGATCGGTGTCTCGATGTAGCCCGGACAGATGGCGTTGACCGTGATGCCGAAGGGGGCCAGCTCCAGGGCGCTGTCCCGCGTCAGGTTCAGCGCTCCCCCCTTGGCCGCGGCGTAGGCCGGGCCGCCGCCCCCTCCGAACGACTGCACCGAGGCGATGTTGATGATCCGGCCCGCCCGCGACTTCTTCAGGTGAGGCACCGCCGAGCGGGTCGCGTAGAAGACGGCGTGCAGATCGACGCCCAGCACCGCCCGCCAGTCCGCGGGGGAGATCTCCTGGCTGGTGCCCGGGATCAGGATCCCGGCGTTGTTGACCAGGATGTCCAGGCCGCCGAGACGGTCGACGGTCGCCTCGATGGCGGCGCGGACCTGAGCTTCGTCCGACACGTCGCAGGGCAGGTGCAGCGCCCGGCCGCCGGCCTGGACGATCTGCTCCGCGGTCGGTGTGGAAGGGTCGCGTTCGTGGTATTTGCCGCGCTTGGGCTCTTCGCGCACGTCGGCCACGGCCACCGCGGCCCCCTCGGCCGCCAGCTCCAGCGCGATGCCCCGCCCGATGCCGGAACTCCCCCCTGTCACCAGCGCCACGCGCTTCTCGAGTCGCATCGGCCTCACCGTACCACGACCCCGTGGCACGGGCATCCCGCCCGTGATCCCCGTGCTTGACGCTGTCCGGCAGCGGCGGCACCATTGGGCGTCCCGGAGGCGCGGAAAATGAATCCATTTCAGAGACGCACGCTGGGCCGTCGCGGCCCGAGGGTGACGCAACTCGGCTTCGGAGCGGCCCCGATCGGCGAGCTGTACCAGCGCATCCCCGACGACGAGGCGTGCGCCACCGTCCGCGCCGCCTACCGGGCGGGCGTGCGCTACTTCGACACGGCCCCGCTGTACGGCTTCGGCCTGAGCGAGCATCGCACCGGCTTCGCCCTGCGGTGCTATCCCCGCGACTCGTACGTGCTCTCCACCAAGGTGGGCCGTGCCCTGCAGCCGCGCGTGCAGGAGTTCGACCGGGACATCTGGGCCGGGGGCCTGCCCTTCGCGCCGCGCTTCGACTACGGCTACGACGCCATCCTGCGCCAGTTCGAGGACAGCCTGCAGCGGCTGGGGCTGGACCGGGTCGACACCCTGGCGATCCACGACCTGGACCGCATCCATCACGGCAGCGAGGAGGAGCTCGAGGCACACTTCGGGGAGCTGGAGCGGAGCGGGCTGCGCGCCCTCGAGCAGCTGCGCGGCGAAGGGGTGATCTCGGCCTATGGCGCCGGGATCAATCAGATCCGCTTCTGCCGCCGCTTCCTGGAGCGGACCGATCTGGACTTCTTTCTGATTGCGGGCCGCTACACGCTGTTGGATCAGTCCGCCCTCGAGGAGGTCCTGCCCGCCTGCCTCGAGCGGGGGGTCACTGTCACGGCTGCGGCGCCCTTCAACTCGGGGGTGCTGGCGACCGGGCCGTCCGCCGGCGCCCGCTTCGACTACCAGCCGGCGCCGCCGGAAATCCTCGAGAAGGCGGCGCGAATGCGCTCGATCTGCGGGGAGTTCGAGGTGCCCCTGGCGGCCGCCGCGCTGCAGTTCCCCCTGGCCCACCCGGCCGTCTGCTCGGTGATTCCCGGGGCGGTGTCGGCGGCGGAAGTCGAGGAGAACGTGCGGCTGACGAAGGTCGAGATCGCAGAGGACTTGTGGAGCCGGCTGAAGCAAGAGGGCTTGCTGCCGCGAGCGGTCCCCACGCCTCGGCCGTCGGCGTGATGGAGGAGGAGGTGCGGAGTTGAGGTGGGTCCGTTTTCGTCACGAGGGGGCCGAAGCGTTCGGCGTGTCCAGCGGCCGGGAGGTGCGGGTCAGCTCCCTGTCCTGGGAGCGCATTCTGGCGGGGGAGGCTGCAGACGAGGTCGCGCGCCTGGAGCGGGAGCGCGTCCGCCTGCTGGCCCCGCTGGGACGGCCCGGCAAGATCGTGGCCATCGGCCTCAACTACATGGACCACTGCCGGGAGCAGGACCTGGAGCCGCCCGCCCAGCCGGTGATCTTCTGCAAGTTCTCCACCTCGGTCAACCGTCCCGGCGGGGAAATCCGCTGGTCCAGCCGGCTGACCCGGAAGGTGGACGCGGAGGCCGAGTTGGCGGTGGTGATCGGCAAGACGGCGCGCGAGGTGGACGCCTCCCGCGCCCTGGATCACGTATTCGGCTACACCTGCGGCAACGACGTGAGCGCCCGCGACCTGCAGTTTTCCGACGGGCAGTGGGTGCGGGGCAAGAGCCTGGACCGCTTCTGCCCGCTGGGCCCCGTGCTGGTCACCGCCGACGAGATCCCCGATCCCCAGGACCTGGAGATCGCCTGCCGGGTCAACGGGGAGATCCGGCAACGGAGCAACACTCGGGAGATGATCTTCCCGGTGGCGGAGCTGGTGGCCTACTGTTCGCGAGCCTTCACCCTGGAACCCGGAGACGTGATCCTGACCGGCACCCCCGACGGCGTGGGGGTTTTCCGCGACCCTCCCCTCTTCCTGGCGGACGGCGACGTGGTGGAAGTCGAGATCGAAGGCATCGGAACGCTCGTCAATCCCTGCCGCTGCCGGTGAGCGGGCCGGGAGAAGGTCCGGTACAATCCGGGCGGGAGGAGGAAAGTGGCGGCAGTCGAGCCGGTCGGAATTGGAATCGTCGGCGCGGGGTTTCTGGCCCGCACCCGGGCGCGGTGTTACGGCGGCGCGGGGGAACCGGCCCGCATCGTGGCGGTGGCCGCCCGCACGGAAGAGAGCGCCCGGGCCTACGCGGCTGAGCAGGGGTTGGAGCGCTGGACGACCGACTACCGGGAGCTGCTCGAGCTGCCCGAGGTTCGGGTGGTCGATCTGTGCGTCCCCAACCACCTGCACCGCGAGATGGCGGAAGCGGCCGCCGCGGCGGGCAAGCACGTGATCTGCACCAAACCGCTGACCGCCTACACCGGACAGGACCTCCCCGGCGGGGCCGCCGACGAGGAAGTCTCCGGCCGCGACCGCGGGCTCATGCTCGAGGCGGTGCTGGCCGACGCGCGGGCCATGGCCGCCGCGGCCCAGAGTGCCGGCGTGCAGCTGATGTACGGCGAGAACTGGGTTTACGCGCCCTCCGTCCGCAAAGCGTCGGAGCTGATCCGGGCTTCGGGCGGGACCATCCTGGAGATGCGGGGGGGCGAGTGCCACAGCGGCTCCCATTCTCCCTATTCGAAGACCTGGCGGCACACCGGCGGGGGTGCGCTGCTGCGGCTGGGGTCCCACCCCATCGGCGCCATGCTGCATCTCAAACGCCTGGAGGGGGAGCGGCGCGACGGACGGCCCATCCGGCCGGCCTCCGTATCCGCGGAGGTGGGAGACCTGACCCGGCGGCCCGGCCTGGGCCGCGGGGAAGACTCGGGGATCGTCTCCGGCTGGAAGGACGTGGAGAACTGGGCCTCGCTGATCCTCACTTTCGAGGACGGGGCGCGCGGGATCGTCTGGGCCTCGGACGCCGTGCTGGGCGGCATGCAGAGCCGGCTGGAGGTCTACCTGTCCAACGCGCGGCTGACCTGCAATCTGAGTCCCCACGACCTGCTGGAGGCGTACGCCCCCGACTCTCGAGTGTTCGAAGGGGAGTACCTGATGGAGAAGCTCGAGGCGCGCGCCGGGTGGAGTACGCCCCTGCCGGACGAGGACTGGACCTCGGGCCAGCTCGAGATGTGCCGCGACTTCGTCCGGGCCGCCGCCCGGGACCGGCCCGCCGAGTCGACGGGCGAACTGGGTGTCGAGGTGGTAAGGGTGGTCTACTCCGCCTACCGCGCCGCTGCGGAGGGCCGGCGGATCGAACTGGAGGGGCCGTGATGCGCGCGGCGGGAATCGGACTGGCGGGGTGGCTCTCGCTGGCTTCCCCGGCAGCGGCCCAGGATCTGGACGTGGACGCCGTCCTGGAGGCCCACCGCGACAAGACGATTCAGGCCTACCGCACCACCGAAGAG
>JBFGHG010000280.1:0-5253 GCA_041578395.1 Acidobacteriota bacterium | reverse complement strand
GAAGGCGTCGTCGTCGGTGTAGCCCTCCAGAGGCGGCTCGATCCCCTTCACCTTCATCAGGTCGTCGAAGGATTGGATCGTCCCCCAGCGGCCCGAGTTCAGCCGGATGCACGGGATGCCCAGCTGGTGGGCCAGGTCCAGGCATTTCCTGGTGTGCTCGACGGCCTCCCGGCGCTTTTCCGGGTCGGGGTCCACGAAGTCCTGGTGTATCGAGAGCATCACCAGGGCCAGCCCGGCGTCGAAGGCCCGGCGCTTGAGGCCGTTCATGTAGACGGTCGACTCCTCGGCCATCTGGCGGTGCAGGATTTCCACCCCGTCGAAGCCGATCCGGGCGGCCTCGTCGATCACCTTTTCGACCGGGTAGCGCTCGGTGCGGAAATGCCAGTACGAATAGGTCGACACCGCCAGCGGGATGCGGGGCCGTTCCGGGGCGGCCGCTCGCGCAGTCCGGCCGGCGAAAGCACCCAGCAGGGACGCCGCGCCGCCCACCTTCAACACGTCACGTCGAGAGATTTCCATGCCCGACATGATAGGCCCTGGCCAGGGGTACCGCAAACACTCCGTGGGACGTGCCCGTCACTCCCGGCTTGGAAGGCCGACCCGCTGCATTGACCGCAGCCGGCATAGATTCCATAATCGCCCCATGACCACGAGCCACTGGATTCTTGCCGCGATCGCCTTCCTTCCGCTGCTGGCCGGCAGCTGCGGCCCAGCCGGTGAAGCAGCCTCCGAGCCGGCCCACAACACCCTGAGCGACGAAGAGATCGCGCAGGGGTGGGAGCTGCTCTTCGACGGGAAGGACCTCTCGAAATGGCGCGGATTTCGCTCGGAAGAACCGCCGGCGGGCTGGACGGTGTCCGAGGGGACCATCCGCTTCGACGCCGATCACGGGGGAGAGGGCGCCGGGGACCTCGTCACCCGGGAGCAGTTCTCCGACTTCGAGCTGCAGCTGGAGTGGAAGATCTCACCCGGCGGCAACAGCGGCGTCTTCTTCCGCGTCGGCGAGCAGTCCGAGCAGGAGTTCCACTCCGGCCCGGAGGTCCAGATCATCGACGGCTCCCCCGAGCACTACCCCGACCTCGAGGATACCCAGCGGGTGGGCGCCAATTACGGGCTGCACCCGGCGTCCAAGGACGTGGTCAAGCCGGTGGGGGAGTGGAACCATCTGCGCCTGGTGGTCAACGGCGCCCATGTCGAGCACTGGCTCAACGGCGAGAAGATCGTCGAGTACGAGCTGTGGACGGACGAGTGGAAAGAGATGGTCGCCCGAACCAAGTTCGCCGCCTGGCCCGAGTACGGGATGAACGAGACGGGCCACATCTGCCTGCAGGACCACGGCGCTCCCGTCTGGTTCCGCAACCTCAAAGTACGGCGGCTCTAGCGGGGTCAACGCTATCGAATCCCGCCAAAAAAACGATATTCGATAGCTGTGGCCCCGATCAAAGCTCCCGAATCCGGAGGTTGCGAAACCGCGCCTTGTTGCCTTCGACCCAATCCTGACCCGGGTGGATCTGCAGGGCGATGGAGCCTTCCCCGGGCACTCCCTGCGTGGTCTCCTCGGTGTGCTGGAAGTCGGTGACCAGCTGGCCGTTGACGCGGAACTGGATGCGGGCGGGTTCGCCCTCGATGCGGACCTCCAGGTCGTTCCACTCGCCGGAGCGGAAGTGCTGTTTGCCGTCCGGGTTGGCCTGGACCATCCCCTGCGTCCAGGGCAGGTAAATCGCGCCGATGTCTCCGTCGGGCCGGTTGTCCAGCGTGACCTGGTGGCTCTTGCCGTCTTCCCCGACGCGCAGGAAGACGCCGCTGTCGACCGGGTAGTCGAGGTTGGCCTCCAGGCGCAGGACGAAATCGCGGTAGCTGCCGGTGGTGATCAGAAAGCCGCCCAGACCCGGCGGGTCCTGATCGCCCTCGATGGCGCCCTCCACCACTTCCCACTTGCCGCCCACGTTGTCGCCGGGCAGTCCCTCGTGGCGCTTCCAGCCGTCCAGGGTGCGGCCGTCGAACAGCGAGACGAAGCCCTCTTCGGCGGCAGGGGGCTCGGCGGGTGCGGCGGGCTCGGCGGATTCGGCGGCGGGCTCCGCAGCGGGCGTGCAGCCCGGGAGCCCGATTACGATTACGATTACGATCACGATTGCGATTACGAGTGGCTGCTCGAGCATCCTGCTCATTCGACGTCTCCCCTCTCTCTGTCTTGCCTGTGGTGTTCCCTCGAGGGACAATGAGGCGGGAGTTACTGCCAAAAGTCAAGAGGGGGAATCATGCCAGTCACAGTCCGACGACGAGACTTTCTCGCGATGGCGGGCGCCGGGATCGCCGCCGGCCTCGCTTCGCGTTCACTGTTCGCGCACGGGCACACCGTCCTGAAAAAAGCGCTCAAGTACAGCATGGTCGAGGCAGACGGCTCGATGCTCGACCATTTCCTGATGCTGAAGGAGCTGGGCTTCGACGGGGTCGAGTTGGACAGCCCCAACGACTTCGACCTCGAGGAAGTGCTCGAGGCGCGCGACCGCAGCGCGCTGGAGATCCCCGGCGTGATCGACTCGGTGCACTGGCGCAAGACCCTCTCGGACCCCGACCCGGCGGTGCGCGCCGAGGGCTTGGCCGGACTCGAGACGGCGCTGCGGGACACCAAGGCCTACGGCGGGACGACGGCGCTGCTGGTCCCCGCGGTGGTCAACAAGGAGGTCTCCTACGACGAGGCCTACGAGCGCTCTCAGGCCGAGATTCGCAAGGCCCTGCCCCTGGCCCGGGAGCTGGGGGTCAAGATCGCCATCGAGAACGTCTGGAACCAATTCCTGCTCAGCCCGCTGGAGATGGCCCGCTACCTGGACGAGTTCGAGAGCGCCTGGATCGGGGCCTATTTCGACATCGGCAACATCGTCAACTACGGCTGGCCGGAGCAGTGGATCCGGATTCTGGGGCCGCGAATCCTCAAGTTCGACGTCAAGGAGTTCAGCCGCGAAAAGCGCAACGACGAAGGACTCTGGGCCGGCTTCCGGGTGGAGTTGGGCGAGGGAGACTGCGACTGGGCCGCCGTCCGCCAGGCGATCGCCGACATCGGCTACCTCGGCTGGGGCTCGGCGGAAGTTCCAGGAGGGGGCCGGGACCGGCTGGCGGAGATTTCGCGGCGGATGGACACCATCCTGGCCGCCGAATAGATGAACCTGCTCAAGATCTCCAGCGCAGGGATTCGGGGGATCGTGGGGCGCGGGCTGAGCGTGGAGATGGCGATCCGCTTCGCCCAGGCCTTCGCCACCTACCTGGACGGCGAACCGCTGGCCGTGGGCCGTGACTCCCGCCCCTCCGGACCGATGCTCCGCTCGGCCGTGCTGGCGGGCGCGCTGGCCTGCGGGAACCGGGTGGTCGATCTGGGAATCCTCCCCACTCCCACTCTGCAGTCGCAGCTGCCGCGGCTGGGACTGGGCGGCGCGGTGGTGATCGCGGCGGGACACAACCCGGCCCGCTGGAACGCCCTCGAATTCCTGGCCGCCGACGGGTCCTACCTCACCGCCCGCCAGGGCGAGGAACTCCTGGAGATCTACGAGCACGGCGAGTTCGCTGCCGCCGCCTGGGACGGGATCCAGCCCCTCGAGCGGGACGACTCGGCGATCGACCGCCATCTCGAACTCATTCTGGACTGGTGCCGCGCCGACGCCATTCGCGATCGCCGCTTCACCGTGGCGGTCGACTGCTGCAACGGGACCTGTACGCTGCTCTCCCCTCGCCTGCTGGAGGCGCTGGGCTGCCGGGTGGTCGCGCTCAACGACGACCTGAGCCGGACCTTCCCGCATGACCCCGACCCGCGCCCCGAGAACATGAGCCAGCTGCAGGCCCTGGTGAAAGCCGCCGGCGCCGACATCGGCTTCGCCCACGACGGGGAGGGGGAGCGGCTGGGGATCGTGGACGAGACCGGGCGCGCGCTCGACCTCGAGTACACCTTCGCCCTGGCCTGTCTGATCGGCCTGGAGGGAGGACGCTGCCGGGGGCCGGTGGTGACCAACCTTTCCACCAGCCGGATGGCCCGGGAGGTGGCCCGCCGCCACGGCGTTACCCTCGAGCGCACCCGCATCGGCCAGGCCCATGTCGCCGAACGGGCCGCCCAGATCGGCGCGGACCTGGCGGGCGAAGGGAGCGGCCAGGTCTTCTTTCCGGGGCTGCACCCCGGCGCCGACGGCATCGCTGCCATGGCCTTCTTCCTCGAGCACCTGGCCGCCTCGGGCGAAACGGTCTCGCAGCTGGTGGAGAAGCTTCCGCGCTTCCACAGGGTGGTGAGCAACCTGGCGTTTCCTCCCAACCGGATCTTCCGCAAGCTGCAGCGTTTTCGCGACCAGGTGGGGGAGCCCGGCGAGGAGGCGGCGATGGATTCGACCGACGGCGTGCGGCTCTCCTTCCCCGACGGCTGGCTGCACGTGCGGGCCTCCTCCACCGAATCGGTGCTGCGCGTGATGGCCGAAGCGGAATCGGAGGGGCGCGCCCGCGAACTGTCGCGCCGGGCTCTGGAGGCGATCGCCGAATGAAACCCATCCAGACCCTCAAAGTGAGCGTGTCCGGTATCCGCGCCGTGGTGGGCGACACGCTCGACCCGGAACTGGTGTGCCGCTTCTGCAGAGCCTTCGCCACCTATCTGGGGCCCGGGACGCTGGTGCTGGGGCGGGACACCCGCACCTCGGGCGAGATGGTCTCCCACGCCGCCGTGGCCGGGCTGCTGGCGTCCGGCATGCGGGTGGTGGACGTGGGCGTCTGTCCGGTCCCCACCATCCAGCTGGCGGTGCGGAACCTGCGGGCGCGGGGAGGCATCGCCCTGACCGCCAGCCACAACCCGGCCGAGTGGAACGCGCTCAAGTTCATCAAGCGGGACGGGTGTTTCCTGAACCCCTACGAGGCCAGCGAACTGCTGGCGCTGTACCACCAGCGGGAATTCCGAACCAGCGGCCCCCAGCCGCCTCCCCTCGAGACCTACCCCGGAGCCGTCCAGGACCATTTGGACCGCATCCTCGAGAAGCTGGCCCCCGCCCGTGAGCCGCCGCTGACGGTGGCCGTCGACTGCTGCAACGGCGCCGGGGCGGTGATGACTCCGCTGTTGCTGGAACGGCTCGGCTGCCGGGTCGTGGAGCTGAACTGCCGGCCCGACGGCCGCTTCCCCCGTCCTCCCGAACCCGTACCGGCCCACCTCGGGCCCCTCTGCGAACTGGTCCGCCGCTCGGGCGCCGACGTGGGATTCGCGCAGGACGCCGACGCCGATCGGCTGGCCGT
>JBFGHG010000279.1:0-5274 GCA_041578395.1 Acidobacteriota bacterium | reverse complement strand
AGCTCGGGGTCTCCCTCCCAGGCCAGTACCCGCTCGCCGAGCGTGGGATGGAGCGCGCGCACGCCACCCGGCTCGAGGCGCAGCGCCGGCTTGACGGAGTCTTCGACCCAGCTCCAGTCGTTGCGAAACCAGAGGGTGGGCAGCAGCCACAGCTCGGCGGCCTCGGGTCCCCGGTTGGTGACCGTGAAGCGGATCAGGACGTCGTCCACGTCCGCCTTGGCGTACTCCACCTCGAGGTCGAAGAAGCGCGAGCCCTCCAGCACGCCGGTGTCGATCAGCTCGAACTCCCGCTGGCGGCGGGTCCGCCGGGCGTTTTCGGCCAGCAGCCGCCGGTAGGGAAACTCCGCCTGCGGATAGCGGTAGAGCATCTTCATGTACGAGTGGGTCGGGGTGGAGTCCAGGTACCAGTAGTATTCCTTGACGTCCTCGCCGTGGTTGCCCTGCGGGTTGGTGAGCCCGAAGAGGCGCTCCTTGAGGATCGGGTCGCGCCCGTTCCAGAGCGCCGGGGCGAAGCAGAGGCGCTGGTGGTTGTCGCTGATCCCCCCCAGCCCGTCCTCCCCCCAGCGGTAGGCGTAGGCCGAGGACATTTCGAAGCTGACGTAGTTCCAGGCGTCCCCGTCCGCCGAGTAGTCCTCCCGCACGGTCCCCCACTGCCGTTCGGACAGATACGGCCCCCAGCGCCTCCAGTGTTTCGCCTTTGCCTCCGTCTCGGCCAGCCTGCGCCGTTCCGGGTCCGGTATCTCCATCGCGTCACGCCTCGAAAGGCGCCATGTTAACGGGTTTGACCGGGGCGGGGAAGGTGAGCGCCTCCCGCGGGGCGTCAGGCCGGTCAGGCGGGCGCGGGCCTTGACACCGGCAAAGAGCGGGCCGGATGATGGCCGAGTGCAGGCCCGGAAAGCGGACCACCTCCATCTGGACGCCGTGGCGAACGGCCGATTGGCCGAAGCCTTCCGGCTGCTGATCGAACTGCGCCCCCACCTGACCGAGCCGCTGTTCCGCGAGCGCCTCCAGCGCCAGCAACTCGCCGGCTACCGGCTGATCGGCGCCTTCGACCCGGAACTGGTGGGACTGCTGGGGATGCGGCCGGTGGAGACGATGGCCCGGGGACCTCATCTGCACGTCGACGACCTGGTGGTCACCGTGGCTTCCAGGGGGCAGGGAATCGGCTCGCGGCTGCTCGAGTTCGCCGAGGCGGAAGCCCGCCGCCTGGGCCTGACCGCCGTCTTTCTGGACAGCCGGCCCGAAGCTCTCCCCTTCTACCGAAAGCACGGCTACGCGCCCCACACCGCCACGCTGGTGCGCAAGCCGATCATGGAAAGGATCCGCTCGTGAACTGCTCCCGCACTGTCCGCCTGCTGACGCTGCTGCTGGCCCTGACCCTGCTCGCCCCCCTGCTGCCGGCACAGCCGGAGGCCAGACTGGCCGACCACGTCGTGCTGATCTCCATCGACGGCCTGCGCCCCGAGTTCTACCTCGACCCTCGCTGGCCGGCCCCCATGCTGCAGTTCATGGCCCGTGAAGGCACGCACGCCCGCGGGGTGCAGGGGGTCTTTCCGACCGTCACCTACCCCTCCCACACCACCCTCGTCACCGGAGCGCTGCCCTCGCGCCACGGGGTCTACTACAACACTCCCTTCGAACCGGCGGGCCAGACGGGACGCTGGTACTGGGAGGCCTCCTCGATCCGCACCCCCACCCTCTGGGACGCCATCCGGGAGGCGGGATTGGAGAGCGCCGCCGTGTCCTGGCCGGTAACCGTGGGCGCGCCCATCACGCGGGTGCTTCCCGAGGTCTGGTCGCTCGATCCGGACGAACCGCTGCTGGGGCCCATGCGGCAGTCCACCCGGCCCGAGGGGCTGTGGGAGGAAGTCGAGCGCGAGGCGACCGGTCGCCTGGGTCCCCGCACCTACGACCCCGATCACATCGACCGCGACGACACCGCCGGCCGCATCGCCGCCTACCTGCTCGAGACCTACCGGCCCGCCCTGCTGGCGGTCCACCTGCTGGCCTGCGATCACTTTCAACACGAACAGGGCCGCAGCGGCGAACTGGTGAAGCGCTCGGTGTCGGCCGTCGACCGCGCCGTGGCGGCCATGTACGAAGCAGCCCAGGCCGCCGGGATCGCCCAGCGGACCGCTTTCGTGATCACGGGCGACCACGGCTTCGTCGACGTCCACACCCAGCTGGCCCCCAACGTCTGGCTCACCGGGGCGGGCTTGAGGGAAGCGGCAACGGACCGCGGCGACTGGCGGGCGACCTTTCACTCCGCCGGAGGCGCGGCCTTCCTGCACCTGCGCGAAGAGGGCGACGAGGAGACGCTGAGACGGGTGCGCCGGCTCCTGGAAGACCTGCCCGCCAAGCATCGCCGGCTGTTTCGCGTCCTGACTCCCGACCAGCTGCGCCAGCGCGGGGCGGACCCGTCCGTCCGCCTGGCGCTGGACGCCGAGCCGGGCATCACCTTCACGTCCCGCGCCGACGTCCCGCTGCTGGGACCGGCCGGCGTGGGGGGCACGCACGGCTACTACCCCACGCTTCCAGACATCCACACGGGTCTGGTGGGATTCGGCAGCGGCTTCCGCCGCGGCGTGGCCGCTCCCGTGGTGAACCTCGAAGACATCGCACCGCTGATCTCGCGGTTGCTGGGGTTGCAGATGGAGGTCCCCGACGGAGTCGTTCCGGAGCGGCTCCTGGAGCGGTGACCCTGAGCTCGTTTCCCCGTGTGGGCCAGCCTTCCAGGCTGTCTATTCTTCCGGCAATCACGGGCAGGATGCCCCCGCCACCTGCTGGGGTTGCAGATGGAGGTTCCCGACGGAGTCGTTCTGGAGCGGCTCCTGAGCGGTGACCCTGAGCCGGTCGTCGGGGCCGGGCTTCCGCGCGCCTGGAACGGGGGAGGGCAGGTGCCCTTTCCACTTTCAAGAATCATTTTTTTTACCGCCGGCCGCGTGTACAATCGAAGCTTCTCATGGAGCCGGAGACGACGCAGATCACGCAGCTGCTGGACGAGCTGCGGGACGGGCAGCCGCAGGCGGAGGAGAAGCTGCTTCCGCTGGTCTACCAGGAACTGCGCCGGATCGCCTCCCGCTACATGGGCCGCGAGCGGGCCAACCACACCCTGCAGACCACGGCGCTGGTGCACGAAGCCTATATCCGCATGGTCGGCCAGGAACCGGACATCGACTGGCAGAACCGCGCCCACTTCTTCGCCATGGCGACGACCGTGATGCGCCGTATCCTGGTCGACTACGCGCGCGCCAAAAGATCGCGCAAACGGGGGGGCAGCAAGAAGTTCGTGGTCCTGGACGAGGCGCTGGTCTTCAACCGCACCCGGCTCGAGGACATCCTGTCGGTCGACGAGGCCCTCTCGAGCCTGCAGGAGTGGGACCCGCGGCAGGCCCGGATCGTCGAGATGCGCTTCTTCGGCGGGCTGACCGAGCAGGAGATTGCCGAGACCCTGGAGGTGTCGACCCGCACCGTCAAGCGAGACTGGAGAATGGCGAAAGCATGGCTGCGATCCGAATTGAGCCGACAGAAGGAAAACTCGGCGGGGTGATCGCGCGTCTGGCGGTCCTGCTGCTGGCGGCGGCTGCGGTGCCGCTGCTGGCGCACGACTTCTGGATCGAACCGGGCAGTTTCCGGCCCCAGCTCGAGCGCCCACTGCCGTTGACCTTGAAGGTCGGAGACCACTTTCGGGGCCAGCTCTTGCCCCGGCGGGCTTCGCATCTCGAGAGCTTCCGGGTCGTGTCCCCCTCCGGAAAGTCGGTGGACGCGCTCGGGCTGGAAGGGCGTTCGCCGGCCGGGTACTTCCGGCCCGAGGAGGCGGGCCTCCACGTCGCGGTGTACCGCAGCCGCCATACCACCCTCTCTCTGGCGCCGGACAAGTTCCGCGCCTACCTCGAAGAGGAGGGTCTGCACTACTTCCTGCCCGCCCTGGAAGCCCGGGAATCGGACGATCCCGTCCGCGAGGCGTTCTCCCGCTGCGCCAAGAGCCTGCTGCTGGTGCGGGGTCCCGGGGAAGAAGCCGGCACGGACCGTGCGCTGGGTCTGCCGCTGGAGCTGGTGGCCCAGGCCAACCCTTACGCACTGGCCGAAGGCGGCGAACTGCCCGTCCTGGTGCTGCTGGCTTCGGAGCCCGCTGGAGGGACCCTGGTGACGGCGCTGCGCGCGTCCTCCGACGAGCGGATCGAGCAGCGGGCGGACGCCGGGGGGCGGGTTCGACTCGAGCTGGGGCCCGGCACCTGGCTGGTCAAGGCGGTCCACATCGCCCCGGCCGGAGCCGGAGTCGACGCCGAGTTCGAAAGCCTCTGGGCCTCGCTCACGTTCGAGGTCCCGTCGGGCGATGCCAAAGACTAGCGCCGGCATTCTGCTGTACCGGAGAAGGGAAGGCCTGCTCGAGGTCTTCCTGGTGCACCCGGGCGGTCCCTACTGGGCGCGCAAGGACGACGGCGCCTGGTCGATCCCCAAGGGAGAGTTCTCACCCGGAGAGGACCCCCTCGAGGCCGCCCGCCGCGAATTCGAGGAGGAAACCGGCTCCCCGTGCCACGGCGATTTCGTTCCCCTGGGAGCCGTCCGCCAGCCGGGAGGGAAGATCGTCCACGCCTGGGCGGTGCTGGGGGACGCCGACGCGGACTCCATCCGCAGCAACACCTTCGAAATCGAGTGGCCCCCCCGCTCCGGCCGTTGCCAGCGCTTCCCCGAAATCGACCGTGCCGGATGGTTCACGCTGGAGCAGGCGGAGAAGAAGATCCTGAAGGGACAGCGCGAGTTGCTGGGCCAACTCGCAGGCATGACGAACGATGAATGAGCAATGAGGAGCGGCGAAACCCCGGGGCGGGAGTTTCGTGTACTACTTCAGAACCACGGCGAGGTAAACATGTCAAACCGGCCCGATTCTGCGTTCACCTTTCATCCTTCATGGTGGTCCCGGCGCCGCTTCCTGCAGTGCGGGATGGGCGTGCTGGGGGTGCCTCTCGTCCAGCGGCTCGCCTTCTCCGCGCCCCAGGCGCCCTGGCGGGGCGGACCGTTCGACCGGAAGGCGCCCGAGGCGACGGCGCAGCTGCTGGCGGCGGTGTTGCGGGGGGACACGGCCGAGGTGCGGCGCATCCTGCGCGGCGCCCCGGACCTGGGGAACGCCCGCGACTCGGACGGCCGCTCCATCTTCGTCCTGGCCCACCTGGCGGGCCACTCCGAGACGGCTGCGGCGATCGCCCGGTTCCACCCGCCCGCCGACCTCGTGGAGGCGATTCTGGCTCAAAACTCCGAGAAGGCGGCCGAGCT
>JBFGHG010000278.1:0-5290 GCA_041578395.1 Acidobacteriota bacterium | reverse complement strand
TGTACGTGAAGCAAAAGCGCCCCACCGTGGCCGTCCTGCGCTGCCTGGGCGCGCGGGGCAGGCAGGTGCTGGGGGTCTACGTGCTGCAGGCGGTGGCCATGGGACTGCTCGGGGCCCTGGCGGGTTCGCTGCTGGGGATCGGGGTGCAGGTGCTGTTGCCGGAAGTCCTCAGCGACTTTCTGCCCGTCTCGATCCCGTTTGCCATCTCCTGGCTGGCGGTGGCCCAGGGGACGGTGGTGGGACTCGGTTTTGCGCTGCTGTTCGCCCTGCTGCCCCTGGCGCCGGTCCGCTCGGTCTCCCCGCTGGTGGCGCTGCGGGCGGAGTTCGAAGAGACCCGCCGCCGCTGGGACCCCTTTCAGCTGCTGCTTGCCTTGCTGATCGCTGCCGGCGTGCTGGCGTTCGCCATCTGGCAGACCGACCGCTGGTACTTCGGCCTCTTCTTCTTCCTGGGGCTGGCGGCGGCCCTGGGGCTGCTGGTGGGGGTGGCCAAGGTGATCATGCTGGCGGTGCGCCGCAGCTTCCCCTCCTCCTGGTCGTACGTCTGGAGGCAGGGCCTGGCCAACCTCTACCGTCCCCAGAACCAGACGCTGGTGCTGATGCTCTCGCTGGGGCTGGGGACCTTCCTTATCGTGACCCTCTTCCTGGTGCAGACCACGCTGCTGTCGCAGGCGGCGTTGTCGGCCGAGGGGGACCGTCCCAACCTGGTCTTCTTCGACATCCAGAGCGACCAGAAGGCGGAGGTCCGGGAGGCACTGGAGTCGGCGGGGGCCCCGCTGCTGCAGGACGTGCCGATCGTGACCATGCGGCTGAGTTCGTTGAAAGGCCGTTCGGTGGCCGAGCTGCGCGCCGACGAGAACCGCACCCAGCCGATGTGGCTGCTGGCGCGAGAGTACCGCTCCACCTACCGCGAGGAGCTGATCGAGACCGAGACCATCACCCAGGGCCGCTGGGTGGGCCGCGTCGCGGAGGGTGACGCCGGGCCCGTGCCGATTTCACTGGAAGAAGGGGTGGCGCGGGAGCTGGAGGTCGGGATCGGCGATTCGCTGGTGTTCGACGTGCAGGGCGTGCCGGTGAAGACGGTGCTGGCCAGCACGCGGCTGGTGGAGTGGGAGCGCGTGCAGCCCAACTTCTTCGCCGTCTTTCCGGAAGGCGTGCTGGAGGACGCCCCGCAGTTTCACGTGCTGGTGACGCGGGCCGAGAGCAGCGAGGAGTCGGCCGATCTGCAGCGCGTCGTGCTGGAGCGGTTTCCCAACGTCTCCAGCGTCGACCTGGGGCTGATCCTGCGCACGGTCGACACCATCCTGGACAAGGTGGCCTTCGTGATCCGCTTCATGGCGCTGTTCAGCTTTTTCACCGGCCTGACCGTGCTGGCGGGCGCGGTGATCACCAGCCGCTACCAGCGGATGCGCGAGACGGTGCTGCTGCGGACGCTGGGCGCTGCCCGCCGCCAGGTGCTGCAGATCATGGTCATCGAGTACGTGCTGCTGGGGACGCTGGCGTCGCTGACCGGTCTGATCCTGTCCCTGGGCGCCGGCTGGGCGCTGGCCTTCTTCCTGTTCGAGATCCCCTTCCCGCCGCTGCCCCTGTCGATCGTGGGCGCGGTGCTGCTGGTGGTCGCCCTGACGCTGCTGATCGGCTGGCTCAACAGCCGCTCCCTGCTGGACCGGCCCCCGCTCGAGGTCCTGCGCAGCGAGGCGGCGGCTTAGTAGCGGTGAGTGGCAAGGGCATCCCTGCCCGTGATTCTCTGCGGCAAGAATCACGGCCTGGACGGCCGCGCCGCTGCTTCCCAGACCTCCGGGCGGGCATCGGCCAGGAAATGGCGCCGGGCGTGGCTGTCCTCGGCCTGCTGTAAATCGAGTTCCGCCAGCAGCAGGTGGTCTTCACCGCCGGGAGCGCGCGCGATCACGCGGCCGGCCGGGTCGGTGACGAAGGACTCGCCGGCGAAGGTCAGACACTCTTCTTCCCCCACCCGGTTGGCCAGCGCCGTGAAGTAGCCGTTCTGAAAGCCGGCCACCCGCATCTCCGCTTCGAACAGCCCCTCCGGCCATTCGTCGACCGCCCCCGCCTGTGGGACCACCACCAGCTGGGCGGCGCCCACAGCCAAGGCCCGCATGTATTCGGGGTAATGCCGGTCGTAGCAGATCGCCACGCCCAGCCGCCCGGCGGCCGTGTCGAAGACGGGCGCCCCCCGGTCGCCGGGCGTGTAGTACTCCTGCTCGTGAAAGCAGGGGGCGTCCAGGATGTGCACCATGCGGGTCACTCCCGCCAGCGAGCCGTCCGCGTCGATCACCGGAGAGGAGTCGTAGTAGCGGCCGCCGTCGCGCTCGTACAGGTTGAGCACCACCACGACCCCCAACTCCGCGGCCAGTTCCTGAAACCTCTCCGTGGTGGGTCCCGGGATCGTCTCCGCCAGCTCGCGCGCCGCGGCGGCGCCTCCCCGCCTCTGGGGAAAGAAGGGGAGAAACGCCAGTTCGGGAAAGACCACCAGCCGGGCGCCCGCGTCCGCCGCCCGCCGGACCGCCTCGAGCCCTTCGCGCCGATCGGCGTCGAAGTCTCCCGAGACCCGCCGTTGCACCAGGGCGAGTTCGACTTTCATACCGGGGAGGGTACCATCCGCGGCATGGCGCGGAGAATTCCCAAGCCGTGCTCACCGGACTATAATCGGACGTGCGGCCCGCTGAGCCGCGGAGACCATCGTGACTGCGCCCTTCCTTTCCGTCGTGATCCCCGCCTACAACGAAGAGGCCCGGCTGGAGGAGTGCCTGCACCGGGTCTCGGAGTACCTGCGGGGGCGCCACCTCTCCTTCGAATGCGTGGTGGTCGACGACGGTTCGACGGACCGGACGGCCGCGATCGCCGGGTCGGTGGGCGAGGCCGCCCCGCAGTTCCGCCTGCTGCGCAACGAGTCCAACCGGGGGAAGGGATTCGCCGTGAGGCGGGGGATGCTGGAGGCCGCCGGACGCTACGTCCTGCTGACGGACACCGATCTGTCGACGCCCATCGAAGAGATCGAGAAGCTGGAGCTGTACGTGGTCGACGGGCCCTACCAGCTGGCGATCGGGTCGCGCGATCTGGCCGGCTCCCGGGTGGAGGTGCAGCAGTCGGCCGTGCGCGAGAACTCGGGCAAGCTCTTCAACTGGTTCGTGCGGCGCCTCTTGAAGCTTCCCTTTCGCGACACGCAGTGCGGGTTCAAGCTGTTCACGGCGCAGGCCGCGCGCGAGATCTTCTCGCGGGTCCGCACCGAGCACTTCAGCTTCGACGTGGAATCGCTGCTGATCGGGCGGCTGCTGGGATACGAGATCAAGGAAGTGCCGGTGGTCTGGCGCCACGACGCCGGCAGCAAGGTGCGCTTCTTCGCCGACGGGACGCGGATGATCCTGGACCTGTTGCGCATCTGGGGCACCTGGCTCACGGGCGGCTATCGCGCCGTGCGCACCTCGGCCTCCTGAGTTGTCCGCGGCCCGCAAAGTCCATTACTCTGGGAGCATGACCAAACTCGGTGTCAACGTCGATCACGTCGCCACCATCCGGCAGGCCCGGCGCGCCGCCGAGCCGGACCCCGTCGCCGCCGCCCTGCTGGCGGAACTGGCGGGAGCGCACGGCATCACGGTCCACCTGCGGGCCGACCGCCGGCACATCCAGGACCGTGACGTCCGGCTGCTGCGGCAAGTGGTCACCACGCGGCTGAACGTGGAGATGGCCGTCACCGAGGAGATGGTCGGGATCGCCCTCGAAATCGAGCCGGACACCGTCACGCTGGTCCCGGAGCGGGAGGACGAGATCACCACCGAGGGCGGGCTGGACGCGGAGTCGCACGCGCGGGAAATCGCGCAAGCGGCTGCCAGGTTGAAAGAAGGCGGCATCGATGTCTCCCTCTTCGTCGATCCCGTCAAGCGGCAGATCACCGCCGCTGCCGAAACCGGCGCCCGCCTGGTGGAACTGAACACCGCCGCCTACGCGGAGGCCGTCCCCCTGGGGCTGGACGAGGAGGCACGCCCCTTCCGCAGCCAGTTGAAGAAGATGCAGCAATGCGCCCGCCACGCCGAGTCGCACGGCCTGCGGGTGCTGGCGGGCCACGGATTGACCTACCGCAACGTCCGCCCCATCTGCCAGATCCCGCAGATCGAGGAGTTGAACATCGGCCACAACATCGTCTCGCGGGCCGCGCTGGTGGGGATGGAACGCGCGGTCCGCGAAATGCTGGCCGCCATGAACGGACCTTGAGACGGTGGCTGCAACCCTGTTCGTGGTGGCCACCCCCATCGGCAACCTGGAGGACTTGAGCCCGCGCGCCCGCCAGGCGTTGGAGGAAGCCGACTGGATCGCCTGCGAGGACACGCGCCACAGCGGCCGGCTGCTGGCGCGCTTCGGGATCGAGACGCCCACCATCAGCTACCACGACCACAACGAAGAGCAGCGCAGCCTCGAGCTGCTGGAGCGGTTGCGGGCGGGAGAGGCGGGGGCGCTGATCAGTGACGCCGGCACTCCTCTGATCTCGGACCCCGGCTTCCGCCTGGTCCGGCTGTGCCGGGAGGAGGAGATTCCGGTGACTGCTGTGCCGGGTCCCAGCGCGGGCGTGGCGGCGGCCAGCATCTCGGGTCTGCCTTGCAGCCGAGTACTGCTGGCGGGCTTTCCGCCGCGCAAGGCTGGCGAGGCGGAGCGGTTCTTCCGGGATCTCGCGGCCTCGAGCGCTACGCTCGTCTGCTACCTCTCCCCCCACCGCCTTCGCCGCGATCTCGGCCTCTGCCTGCGGGCCTTCGGAACGCGCCGGGCGTTCCTCGCACGGGAGCTGACCAAGCTGCACGAGCAGACCTGGTTCTCGACGCTGGAACAGTTGTCGGAGTCGGACGACCTCGAGCCGGCGCGGGGGGAGTACACGCTGGTGGTGGACGGGACTTCCGACCGGTCTGCGCCGGAGGGGCCTCCGATCGACGTGGCCGCTTACCTTGAAGGGCTCCGCGTTCTGCATGGCGCGAGCAGGTCCGAAGCCTTGAAAAAGGCTTCCCGCGAGCTGGGCATCCCGCGCAACCGCCTCTACGAGATGTTGTGATTCGGGCGGGCGGGCTTTCCGAGGAGTTGTCGGCCGCGTGTGCTTCTTCCTGGGTGCACGAATGACTCAGCCGGCCTTCCCCGTGCGCCCCAAGAGACCGCTGTCGAGCCGACGCGCGAGTTCATCGGCATCACGATAGACGACCGTCCTCCGAAACCATGGATAGTGTTTGAAGAAATCCCACATACCTGGTTCGTCTTGGCCCTCGATGACAACGGGCTGGACGGTGATCGACGGCGA
>JBFGHG010000277.1:0-5292 GCA_041578395.1 Acidobacteriota bacterium | reverse complement strand
TCTTGACCGAGAACCGGACTCCCCGCCCCTCGTTGCGAAGACTGTTGTACGTGTACAGTTGGCGCAGCAGCAGGCTTGGAATTCTGAGCATGACGATCGACCCCTTCCCGACTCCGGATTCTGGAGAAAATCCCTCCGCTTGGCAATCGAGTGCGCAGCGTAACGTTCGTCCGGCGAACGTCCATCTTTTTTCGAAACTCGGGACCGCCTTTTGCATCGCATCTCTTCGAGGAGTGTACGGCCACCGACGAGGGCTCCATCTATAATCTCTGGCGGGGAAGAGTTTTTGGGGGGAGATGAGATGGATTTGCTTCCGACCGAACTGCGCGAGAAGATCCCGCGCATCGGCACCGAACCAGAGGTGCCCGTAGACGACATGCTCGTCTACACCAAGTTCTTCGACCCGACCAGCAACTGGCGCTGGTACGTGCTGCAATACGACGGCGAGGACACGTTCCTCGGCTTCGTGCTCACCACACACCACGCCCTGGCCGGGCGCTTCACTCTGAGCGAGCTGTCCAGCCTGCGCTACCGGCACCACCGGCTGGGCGAGCTGGGCGTCGAACGCGACACCTACTTCGAGCCGGTCACCGTGCGGGTGCTGCGGGAGACGGAGCCGGTCATCGCGGATGCCTTCAAGGGTACGGGTCTCAACCTGCTGGAACTCGACCAGGGCTGATTGGTGAGCCGGCCTTCCAGGCCGGGGTTCTCCCTCTGGGAAATCACGGGCAGGATGCCCGTGCCACCGCGGCTTGCGTTTTGCCGGGGGATGTCTCAGTATTCTCTTTTTCGGCAGGTCCGGGGAGGAGGGATTCGATGTCGGCTTGGCAAAGCTTCTGGGCGAATTTTCGTGAACCCGCCTACAGCCTGATGCGTTTTGCGTTCGGGGTGCTCTTCGCCTTCCACGGGGCACAGAAACTGTTCGGCGTCCTGGGCCGCGAGCAGGCGTCAGCCCCGCTGATGTGGGTGGCGGGCGCAGTCGAGTTCTTCGGGGGACTGGCGGTGGCGCTGGGATTGTTCACGCCGGTCGCTGCCTTCCTCTGCGCCGGGCAGATGCTGGTCGCCTACTTCATGGCCCACCACGACTTCAGCGCCTTTCCGGACGGCTGGATCCCCATCCAGAACCGCGGAGAGCTGGCCCTGGTCTACCTGTTCGGTTTTCTGGTGATCCTCACCCACGGGGCCGGCAAATACACGGTCACACGGTTGCGCTGAGGCGCTACTCCCGATCGGACGCAATCCCCCGGTGAATGCCCAGCTGGACGTATTCCCGGCGGAAGAAGAAGTCCATCGTCCAGTCCAGCGCCACCCGCAGCCGGCGGCCCCAGGTGGGCATCTTCATCAGGTAGACCGTCCGCCACAGAAACCAGGCCGGCAACCCCGACAGGCGCACCCCGAAGACGCGGGCGATGCCCGTCCGGCAGCCCAGAGCCGCCAGCGTTCCCTTGTCCAGAACCTCGCACGCTTTCGTGTCGCGCCCGTCCATCACCCGTGCGATGTTGGCGGCCGCCACGGCGCCCATCTGCACGGCATGCTGGGCGGTGGCCGGGTAGATGCCGCCCTTGCCGTCGGGATTGGCCGCGCAGTCGCCGATGGCCCAGACGTCGCCGCACCCCTCCACCCGCAGGTCGCGTCCCGTCCGGATGTATCCGTTGGCGTCCACGGGCAGCTCCAACTCCGACACCAGACGCGGAGGTGCGATCCCGGCGCACCAGATCAGGGTCGACGCCTCCAGGACCTCTCCGCCCCCCAGCCGAATGCGCTGGCCGTCGACTTCGGCCAGCGTGCTCTCGAGGAGAACCCGAACGCCGCGGTTCTCGAGGTGGCCTCGGGCGAACTCCGCCAGAGCCGGATCGAGCGCCGGCAGGATTCGGGCTTCACGCTCCACCAGGGTGATCCGGAACTCGCCGGCCGCCAGCCCGTAGGAGGCGCACGCCTGGCGCAGGAAGTAGTCGAACTCGCCGGCCACCTCCACGCCGGTGTAGCTGCCCCCCACCACCACCCAGTGCAGCAGCCGGCGGCGGCGGTCGGGATCCGAGGTCTGCACCGCCCTCTCCAGCAGCTGGATGGCTCGGTCGCGCAGCGCCACGGCGTCGCCGATGCTCTTCACCTGGAAGGCGTGCTCGGCCAAGCCGGGCAGATCGGGAAGACGCGTGCGGCTGCCCAGCGCCACCACCAGGTGGTCGTATCCGAGCTGGACCTCGTCTTCGCCTTCGAAGGGGAGGTAGCGGACCCTCCGCCGCTGCCGGTCCCAGCCCGTGACCCGGCCCATGCGGAACTGGGCGCGGCGCAGAAACGCACGCAGCGGGACCACGGCGTGTCGCGGCTCGAGGCTCCCCGTCCCCGCCTCGATCAGCAGCGGCGTGAAGATGAAGTAGTTGTTGCGGTCCAGCAGGACGATCTCGTCCCCCGGCTCCAACTCCGATTCGAGGCCCCGCGCGCAGTAAGCGCCAGCGAAACCTCCCCCCAGGACGACCACTCTCTTCGCCATGCGCGGCACCTTAGCACGCATGATAAAATCCGGCGATGCGAAAGCGCCGCCTGTTCACGCCCGGCCCCACGCCGCTGTTGCCGGAAGCACAACTGGCGATGGCCCGCCCCATCCGGCACCACCGGACACCGGAGTTCCGCGAACTCCTGCTGGCGACCCGCCGCAACCTGCAGCAGATCTACCGCACCCGAGGCGACGTGGTGATTCTGGGATGCTCCGGCAGCGGCGCCATGGAAGCCGCGGTCGCGAGCCTGCTGAGTCCGGAGCGGCGGGCACTGGCCGTGGTGGCGGGCAAGTTCGGAGAGCGCTGGGTGGAGATCTGCAACGCCCACGGCATCCCCTGTACCCCGTTGTGCAAAGAGTACGGGGAAGCCGCCTCGGCGGCCGAGATCGTCGGGGCACTGCGGCGCGAGCCGGACACCCGGGCCCTGCTGATTCAGGGTTGCGAGACCTCGACGGGCACCGCCCACGACCTCGAGGCCGTCTCGGCGGCCGTCCGCCAGGAGTTTCCCGAGGTCCTGCTGATCGTGGACGGGATCACCGCCGTGGCCTGCCAGTCGGTCGAGACCGACCAATGGGGCCTGGACGCGGTGATCGGCGGCTCCCAGAAGTCCTTCGCCATGTCCCCCGGCCTGGCCTTCGTGAGCTTGAGCGAGCGGGCCGTGGAGAGGATGCGTGAGACGGGAGTCGGCCGCTACTACCTCGACCTGTCGCGCGAGGTCGTAAAGCAGCGCCAGGGACAGACCGCCTTCACCTCGGCGGTCTCGCTGATCGAAGCCCTGCACGCCTCCACCGAAGCGATCGTCTCACAGGGCCTGGAGCAGGTGATCCGCGAGACGGAGATCATGGCGCGCTGCACGCGCAGCGCGCTGCACGCCCTGGGGTTCCGCTTGCTGTCGCAGGCTCCCGCCAACGCCGTCACCGCCGCCTATCCCCCAGCCGGGGTGGAGGCACCGGCCCTGCTGAGCCTGCTGGAGTCCGAGTTCGGGCTCAAGCCCGCGGGCGGGCAGGGTCCGCTCAAAGGCAAGATCCTGCGCTTTGCCCACCTGGGGTACTTCGACCTGCTGGACGTCTTCTCGCTGGTCGCGGCGCTGGAGCTGGCGCTGCAACGGCTGGGGGTGGAAGTGCGCCCCGCCGCGGGCCTGGAGGCCGCCCGCCTCGAGGAGCAGTCGCAGGGTGCGGCCGCCGCTGGTCCGGCCCGCTAGAAGGTTCTCTCATGAAGATTCTCGTCAGCGACGTCCTCTCGCCCGAGGGCCTGGAATATCTCCGCAGCCGGGACGGCCTGCAAGTCGTCGACCGGCCCGGCATCGCTCCCGAGCGGCTGCTGGAGGAAATCGCCGATGCCTCGGGCCTGATCGTGCGCAGCAAGACCCGCGTGACCGCCAAGGTCCTCGCGGCGGCCGGCAAGCTGCGGGTGATCGGACGGGCCGGCGCGGGCGTGGACAACATCGATCTGGAGGCGGCCACCCGCCGCGGCATCGTGGTGATGAACACGCCGGGCGGCAACAGCGTGAGCGCGGCCGAGCACGCCTTCGCCCTGCTGATCGCGCTGGCCCGCAAGGTCCCGGCGGCCGACGCCTCGCTGCGGGCCGGGCGCTGGGACAAGTCCCGCTTCCTGGGCCGGGAGCTGTCCGGCAAGACGCTGGGAGTCGTGGGCCTGGGCAAGATCGGCTCGCTGCTGGTCCGCCGGGCCACGCTGGGTTTCGAAATGAAGGCCCTGGCCTACGACCCGTACGTGACCGAAAAGTACGCCGCCGGCATCGAGGCCGAACTGGTGGAGCTGAACGACCTGCTGGCCCGCTCCGATTTCGTGAGCCTGCATCTGCCCCTGACCGACAAGACGCGCGGCCTGATCAACCGGCAGTCGCTGGCCCTGATGAAGCCGAGCGCCTGCATCGTCAACGCGGCACGGGGAGGCCTGATCGTGGAGGACGACCTGGCCGACGCGCTGGAGAACGACCGGCTGGCCGGAGCGGCGCTGGACGTGTTCGAGCACGAACCGAAGATCCACCCCCGCCTGATCGCCACCGACCGGGTGATCCTGACGCCCCACATCGCCGGCTCCACCCGCGAGGCGCAAGCCCAGGTCGGACACGGCATCGCCGTACAGG
This sequence comes from Acidobacteriota bacterium, assembly GCA_041578395.1. Classification (GTDB taxonomy): domain Bacteria; phylum Acidobacteriota; class UBA6911; order RPQK01; family JANQFM01; genus JBFGHG01. Next base: position 690 of record JBFGHG010000277.1, on the reverse strand, counting down.
TGGCCAATTACCTCACCCACCAGATCATCGTCAACGCCGTCAACTTCCCCTCCCTGGCGCCCCGGGAGCTGGAGAAGATCTCGCCCTTCCTGCGCCTGGGAGAGAAACTGGGCTCTTTCCTGGGCCAGATCAACGAGGCACGGATCGACAAGATCGGCATCCGCTACTACGGGGAGCTGACCGAACTGGACTGCAAGCCGATCAGCAACTACATCCTCAAGGCCGCGCTGGAGCCGAGCCTCTCCGAAGCGGTCAACGAGGTGAACGCGCGCAGCTACGCGGCCGAGCGTGTCATCTCGGTGGAGGAGACGTCCAGCAGCCGCGCCCGCAGCCACTCCAACCTGATCAGCATCAAGCTGCACTCGGGCCCGCGGGAGGAGTGGGCCGAGGGGGCCATCCTGCACCAGGGCAAGCTTTGGCTGGTCTCGGTGGACGGCATTCCCGTGGAGGCGCCGCTGGGCGACCGGGTGCTGTTCATCCGCAACGACGACAAGCCGGGCGTGATCGGGCAGGTGGGGACCATTTTGGGCGCCGCCGGCATCAACATCGCCTCCTTCGTGCTGGGCCGCGACGAGAGCCGGCCTCACGCGGTGGGTGTGGTCAACACCGACAGTCCGCTCCCGGACGAAGTGCTGGACCGGATCCGGCAGATCGAGGCCGTCCAGTTCGCCCGGGTGATCCAGCTGTGAG
>JBFGHG010000276.1:0-5297 GCA_041578395.1 Acidobacteriota bacterium | reverse complement strand
GCCGAACGTTGGAGGCGTGATCCAGATGGCGGCGGCGGCCACCGGCGCGTCCGCCTCCACGCGCAGCGTCCCCACGAAGTCGGAGAAATCGACGGGAGCGTCCCAGGCGAACTGGTTCACCATGCGCGAGACCTGCCAGCCGGCCGCCAGGGGCAGCTCGGCGCCGGCCGCCACCGCCCCGTCCTCGTCACGCAGCTGGAGGCGCACGGTCTGATCCTGGTCGGCACCCGCCAGCGCCAGACCCAGCGAGAAACCCGACCCCGTCTGCACGGCCGCCGAAAACGACGGCTGCCGCGGGGAACCGGCCAGCACGGTGGAGCCGCCCGCCTGCAGATCCAGCACCAGCGCCGCCATTACCGCCACCCGCGACGACACCCTCGCCGAGCCGGACCGCAGCGGGCCCGTTCCGGAGGAGCGCAGATCCAGGATCTCTCCCGGCTGCAGGGCGAAACTCCCCGAGCCGCTGAAGTCGGCGCCGCCCAGCCGCACCGGCAGCAGCGCTCCCGCGGAGTCGCGGATCTCGACCTGCACTTCCCCCGCCCGCGCCGGGTCGGCGTTGACCAGCACCAGACGGCTGCGCGCGACTCCCGCCCCGTCGACGAACTGGGCGAAGTGCTGAACCACCGGCTCGTCCGCCAGCGCCGGCTCCGGCTCGAGGGGAACCGGCGGGAAGACGGCGAAGCCCGAGGTGGTCAACAGCCCCAGCTCGGCGGAGAAATCCGCCGCCGCGCTCAAGACCACCGTGCCCGAGAAGGTGGAAAAGTCGGGCATCGGTTCGAAGCCCAGTTCGCTGACCTCGAAAGTGACACTGGCCCGGGCCGGCAGCGGGACCGGGCAGCTGGCCACCCGCCGGCCCGACGCGTCGTGGACGGCCACTTCGACCAGTTGCGTCTCGTCGAGTCCCAGCAGAGTGAGGAACTGCACCACCAGCGGACCGGACGGGTTTTCCCGCGGGAAAGGCTCGACCGGGAAGACGAAGCGCCGTCCGGGGCGCGCGGGAACCTGGCTCTCCTCGATCGGCAGCGACAGCTCGGGATCGGCGACATCGTTGATCAGGAAGGACCCGATCTCCCGGTTGGCCGACAGCCGCACCGATCCCACGCGAGCCTCCGCCCGCTCCCGCTCGAGACCCGCGGTGAGGATGCGCAATCCCGCCGCCGGCACCGTCAGGCGGATGCGCCCTTCGTCGGGCAGGCCCTGAAAGGTCCCCGGCGCCAGGTCCCCGTTCAGGTCGAAGATCTCCATTGTCACGTCGGCGGGCGCCGTGTCGCTCAGATTGGCGACGACCACCCGGCTGGCGTTGCCCGACTGAAAGAACCGGCTCACGATGAGCTGCGTCCGCGGGGGGGCGATGCGCGCCACGAAGGCGTCGTCCGCACCGGCCCGCTGCGGCTGCGCCGGGTTGACCAGGGGGAGCCCGTCGAACGCCCTGCCCACGAAGTGGATCGACCCGTCACGGGCCGCCACCCCCTCGATCGCCATCGGGAAGTGGGTCGAGGAGAGCAGACGGCTGCCGTCTCCCGCCAGGCGGGTCAGGAAGCCCCCCTCCAGGCCGATTCGAAAGTCCAGCAGCGGCGAGGTGCGCGGGAAGTCGCTGGAGCGGCTCAGGCCGCCCACCAGCAGAGAGCCGTCTGCGAGCCGCTGCATCTGGTTGATGGTGTCGAAGGAGCCGCCTCCCAGAAAGGTCGAAAAGAGCAAGGCCGAACCGTCGCCGGCCAGGCGGGCCACGAAGGCGTCGTACAGGCACCCGAACACCCCCATTCGGCAGCCCGGCTGCAGGGCTTCGACGGAATGGAAGTTGATCGAGTTGGTCTCCCCCGCCAGGTGAATCGTCCCGTCGGGAGCGCCGGCGATGTCGGTGACTTTGTCGTCGGCCAGGCCGCCCAGGTAGGTGACGAAGATCCATTGCCGCGTGGCGGAGTCGAGCTTGGCGACGAAGCCCTCGGTTCCGAACACGGCATTCAGCCCGTCTCCGGTGCGGTTGCGAGCCTGCAGCGGGTCGACGACGGGCAGGTCGTCGGACCTCGTGACCCCCGCCAGCAGGACGTTGCCCTCGCCGTCCACGTCCACCGCCAGCACCTCGTCCGAGGAGCTGCCTCCCAGGGTCAGCGCGAAACGGACTTCCGAGGCCGCCGGGTCGAGCACCGCCAGCAGCGCTTCGTTCGAGTCCGTCGGCTGCCGGCCGGGGTCGAAGCCGGGAAAGTCGTTGGAGAAGGTGGTTCCCGCCAGCAGGATCGATCCGTCGGCGGCCAGCGCCAGATCGTGGACGAAGTCCAGCTCGGACCCGCCCAGGTACGTGGAGGAGAGGATGCGGCTGCCGCCCGCGTCCAGCCGGATCAGGAACGCGTCGTACACCCCTCGGAAGCCGTCGCCTCCGGCCACCGGGCCGACCAGCGGGAAGTCGGGCGACTGCGTCCAGCCGGCCAGCACGATGTTCCCTTCTCCGTCCAGCGCGATCGCCTCCAGCATGTCCTCGTTTGACCCTCCCAGGAAGGTCGAAAAAAGCAGGTTGCCGTCCGGGTCGAACTTGCTCACGAACACGTCGTTGCAGGGAAAAGTGGAAAAACTCTCGACGCACGTGCCGCCGCCGAACTCGGTCCCCTCCGGCTCCTCGACCAGGGGAAAGTCCACCGAGCGCGTCCGGCCCGCCGCCACCGTGTTCCCCTGAGCGTCCACCGCCACGGCCACGCCCATCTCGCCCGCGCTGCCGCCCAGGTAGGTGGAAAAGTGCAGGATGGGATCGATCACCAGGGGATGCCGCCGGTCGTAGTCGCCCAGCTGGAACTCGAAGGCGTCGCTGCCCGCCAGCCGGTAGCCGCTGGACACCTCCACCCGGCGCCCTTCGATCTCCTGGTACACCCGCGGAGGGGCCTGCACGACCGTCCCCAGCGGCGCGTGCAGGGTCAGGCGCCCGCTGCCGTCGATCTCGAGCCGCGACGCTCCGCCCACCCGCACCCGGATCGCCCCGGGATCGGCGCCTGCCGCCACCAGGAGGTCGTATTCCAGCTGCCCCTGCCGGGAATAGAAGACCAGGTCGACCCCCGGGTACACCCGCCGGTAGGCGACCCGCGCGTAGGACGGCGCGTCGGGGACCCATCGCTCCGGGTCGTTGCCCAGCAGGTAGCTGGCGCGCACCCGGGTCTGCTCGAGCCCTTCCACGGCCGGCTCCGGCAACGACTCCGCCAGGTCGAAGGTGACGGCGAACGGGTAGCGGACGCCCCGCGCCGACAACGCGTCCGGTCTCGCGTCGGAGGAGGCGGCCGATCCCGGATGGAAGCGGACTTCCCAGCCGGAAGCCGTCAGGCGGATGGAATGTCCGGTTCCGCGCGCGAAAAAGCGCACCCGTTCCGGCGCCTGCCCCCGGTTTTGCTCGAACACCAGCGGCCGGCCCATCCCCAGGACGTGACGATCGGGCTGCGGGTCGCCGGAGGCGGCCGCGATCGGGAGTGTCAGCCAGGAGAGAACCAGGAGGGCGAGAATGTTAATTTTTTCGCACATTCGGGCATGATAGATCCGGTGGCGGATGGAGCGCAAGGGGTTTTGGTGAGAGGGCTGGGCATGTGGAGTGCGGCCCTTCGCACCGCGAAGTCGAGGCTGCACCTTGTCAGTTGAACAACCGGGTGTTGAGGGGATACTGGCTGATCCACTGCGTGAACCTGGCGAGCGCTTCGAACTGGGTGACCTCCTCCCGGGTCTCGAACCTCTTCAGCCCCGAGTCGAAGTCGCTCCAGAGCCACGCAGCCAACACCCATTCCCGTTGCCTGGCGACCTTCGCCGAAGCGTCTTCGTCGCCCTCCGCAGCCAGCGTGCCCTGGCGCGCCCGGTCCTGCACTTCATCGAGGAAGTTCCACTCCCGCACCGGAAGCGGCTGTGGAGCTTCGCCGTCCACGGCCAGATAGGTGGCCAGCACCTCGCGGCAGCTCTGCAGCCGGGCGGACCACGCGTCCAGCTCCGCCAGTTTCCGGGCGGCCAGCTCCAGGGCCCGGTCGGACGCCTCCCAGTCGTCCTGACGGAACGACTCCCGGGCGGTTCCCAGCAGCACCCTGATCTGCTCCCGGATCCCGGTGGCCGAGCCCGCGGCGTCCTCCTCGAAGGCCTCGGAGCCGCGCGCCAGGCGCTCCCGGGCCTCGGCCCGCCTCTCGTGACGCTCGGCCCGCCGCTGGTTGATCCGCTGGGCGTAGCTCTCCAGTCCGCCCAGGTCCTCCACTCTCCGACTCAGCTCGGGAAGCCGCGCCAGCGCCTGTTCCACCGACCCCGGCGAACTCCGCCACAGGTCGTGAAGCAGGTGCATCAGCCGATACTCTCCCAGGGTCCAGGGCCGGCCGAACCCCATGTCCGGCCCCGGCCGGTGCGCGTCCGCACCCTGCAGGACGGAGGCCGCCAACAGCTCGACGAGTTCCGGCAGCCGCTCCCTGTGGTAGTGGCTCGAATAGAGCAGGACGATCTGGATCGCCCCGAAGTCCTCCATCGGGAGGTAGGGCAGAGCATCGATCACTTCGTCCAGCAAGCGGTTGGCGTCCTCGATTCGCCCCTGGTTGCCCAGCCCCAACAGCATGTTGGCCCGCAAACCGACGCGAGGCTCTCCCTGCTCGAGCTCGGCCAGCCTCTCGAGGGCCGCGGCAGGATCCCGCTCGGCCAGAGCGCGCAGCTCCCACCGGTTCGTCGTCCGGTTCCGGTAGGGAGCGGCTTCGCCGGCGCCCGCCTCCGGAGGTTCGGGCCAGTCCTGCTTCAGCCGTTTCCCCGCCCCCGGATCCAGGATTTGCAGCGCCACCGAGACCATTCCGGCGTCGGTGGTGGCCACGTCGTACCGGGCCTGATCCTCGGCCCGCTCGGCAGCCTCCCGCAGCAGATCGCCGAGCCGCTCCAGCTGCGTGCGGGCCCGGCCGCGATCCAGCCGCATCCAGGGTTCGGCCAGCATCCCCACGGGGCGCCGGCCGGCCAGCTCTTCGATCAGCCCGCTGGCCCGCCGCAGCAGCCGCCGCGCCTGTTTCACACGCTCTTCGGAAGTGCCCAGCCGGTGGGCCGTGCGGCGAATCTCGGCAGAGTCGACTCCCAGGACCTCCACCCGAGGCTGGGCGAAGGCCGCTGCTCCGGTCATCAGCACCACTACGCAGCCTCCGATCGCGAACCCGAAAAGCGTCTTGGAGTCGAACATGGCGGGTCTCCTCGCGCCAGTATAACCCCGACGCCGGCCTCCCTCTATTGACTTGTGAGGCCGCCTCGTGCCAATGATGAGAGCATCACCGAGCGATCGCCATACGGATGGACCGTGGGCACGTTTCCTCGGTTCGGGAGGT
>JBFGHG010000275.1:0-5308 GCA_041578395.1 Acidobacteriota bacterium | reverse complement strand
CCCGGATGGCGAGACGGGGATCACCCTCGGCTTCGCCTTCCACCCGCCGCGCCAGTTCCCCGAGCGTGAACACGGGGCTGGATTTAATACCAGGGCGCGGGCGAAATCAAGCGGAGTGCGGTGGCTTGCCGCCGCTTTCGTTCGGGCTGGCTTGCCGGCCCGGCGCGGCGCCGAGGCGCCGCGAATGAAAGCGGAAGCAAGCTTCCGGACTCCGCGGAAACAAGCTTCCGCACTCTGCCGCCGGATCCTCCGGTGTCAGGGCGTCGAGCCCGCGGCCGACACGGGGTGCCTCTCGTTGTAGAGGCGGATGATCTCCTGGGTCACGTCCAGCGAGGGATCGAAGTAGCCCTGCAGCTGGTCGACGAAGAGGATCGCCCCGTAGTTGTTCTGCGTGGCGAAGTCGTTGAGGATGATCTGCACCTTGCCCGAGAGCCGGCTGAAGAGGACGTCCCGGCGGTTGCTGATGTCGGCCTGGATGTCTTCCTGCATGCGGCGCAGGTTCTTCTCGTTGTCCGTGATGGTGCGCTGCATTTCGACCTTGGTCTGCTCGTTGAGGCCGCGCTCCTGCTCCAGGTACTGCTTCTTCAGCTCTTCCAGCTGGGTGCGTTGCGAGTCGTAGTCCGCCTGCTTGCCCTCCATGTAGCTGCGCACCTTGCCGATCTCCAGCTTGGCTTCTTCCGTGCCTTCCAGGACCAGGGCGAACTGCAGAAAGCCGATCTTCTTGTCACCACCGACGGGGATGCCCTCCACCTGGGCCAGCAGTGGCGCGCCGGCCCCGAAGAGGCAGTAGATCAGCAAAACGGCAATATTCTTTATCTTCATGGCTTTTCTCATAGCTCCTTCCAAAAACTCCAAGTACTCCCCTAGAAAGTATACCCGACGGTGAAGCGGACGTTGCTTCGCTCCTCTTCGAGATTGAAGCGCCGTCCCAGCAACACCGCGTCGGTGTTCAGGGTCAGCGGGTTGTAGGCGAAGATCAGCCGGAACGGCTGGTTGATGACCGGCAGCAGGAATTGCACCTCGACTCCCGTGGAGGCCCGCCAGACGTTGTTGGTGTCGTCCAGCAGCTGGACCAGCGTGTCCGGCCCGAAGATGCGCAGGTTGTTGGTGCGCAGGATCGTGGAGGTGCCCACGTCCATGAACCCGATCAGCTGCAAGGGTCCGGCGATCGGTACGCGGTACTCGCCGGTCAGCACGATGCTGGTATCACCGCCGACCGGGATCAGGTTCTCGGAGATCTGCGGCAGACCCGTCATGGGGTCGATGATGGGATTGCCCCCGCCGTCCACCAGGGCGCTGCGCGTGAGGGCCAGGGGGCTGACCGCACGGATGTCGAAACCGCGCAGCGACTGTTCCCCCCCCACGAAGATGCGCTCGAAGAAGGGGACCGACTGCGGATCTCCCGAGGGCAGCTGGCCGAAGGGGAGGACGTGGTTGAAGACCGCGCGGAAAGCGAAGCTGTTGCGCCGGCCCGACAGCCAGCGGTCGGGCAGGAAGCGCTGGTACTCCACGTAGGGGCGGATGATGTTGAAGCTGCCCCCCAGGGGCCCGCCGGCGATCGGGACCTGCACCAGCAGGCTCTGCCCGTCGGTGGCCTGGAAAAACGAGTTCTTGGTGTTGTAGCTGAAGCTGGGCCGGACTTCGCTGCGCAGGATCCCCCGGCGTGCGTCCTCGATGTCCCCGCCCGGGGTGAACCCGATGAGCTGGGTGAGCGCCAGATCGGCGATCAAGGGGCTGATGTCGTCGATGCGGATGTTGGAGAAGGTGTAGCCCAGGCCCATCCGGCTCCAGCGCCCCACCGGGTAGGTGCCCGACACCTCGAAACCCGTCTGGACCCGCGTGTACAGCCGCAGGTTCTCGTCCGGATTGATGGTCCCCAGCGAGGCCGTGAAGGTGTCGAAGCGGAATCGCTGGTTGAAGACGGAGAGCCCCATCGTCAGCCGGGTGTCGCGGAAATACGGGTCGGTGAAGCTGAAGACGTAGTTGGAGGTGCGGGTCCCGGCCAGCAGCTGCACGTCGATCCGCTGCCCCAGCCCGCGGAAGTTGTTGGTCTGGTAATTGATGCCGAAGAAGCTCCCGGAGATCCCGCTGACGCCGCCGGTGATGCCGATCGACTGCTGGCTGCGCTCCTTGACCTTGACGATGATGTCGGCCGTCGAGTCGCGCGGCTTCTTCACCACCTCGTAGTCTTCTTCCTCGATCTTCTCGAAGAAGCCCAGCTGGTTGAGCCGCAGAATGGAGATGTCCAGCAGCTGGCCGTTGAAGGCCTGCTGCTCCTCGAGGAAGAACTCCCGGCGCAGCACCTTGTCCCGCGTCTTGGTGTTGCCGGCGAACTCGATCCGGTTGACGAAGTACTGCTTCCCCTCGGTGACGTTGATCTTGACGTCGACGGTGAGGTCCTCCTGGTTGGGGCGGATCTCGGGGATCGCCTCCATGTCCAGGTACCCGCGCGCCGAGTAGGCCTTCTTCAGGTTCTCGTTGGCTTCTTTCAGGGCGCCGTAGTTCACCACTTCGCCCGGCTCCACGCCGTAGCCCTGGCGGACGCGGTCGGTGTCGAAGTTCTCGATCCCGCCCACGTCGAAGCTGCTGTAGCGGTACTGCTGGCCCTCTTCGATGGGGATGGTGATGCGGTACTGCTGCTTGGTCTTGCGGAATCCCAGCAGCAGGCCCTGCGGAGCCTCCACGATCTCGACGTCCGGCTCCCCGGCCCGCGCCTGGATGTAGCCGACGTCCCGGTAGCGGGCCAGCAGATTGACCTGCAGGTCGTATTCCAGCTTGTCCTCGATGTACTTGTCGTGGCCCTTGAACAGGGTGATCGGCCCGCGCACCTTGGTCAGCTCCAGCGAGTCGCGCAGCGCCTTGTCGCTGAAGACCGTGTTCCCCTCGAAAGCGATGTCGCCGATGCGCACCTTGGGGCCTTCGTCGATCGCGAAGATCAGGCGCACGGACGAGGAGCTGATCTCCTCGGTCTCGACCTCCACCCGGCCCAGCGGCCGCCCGTTGAGGTCCAGCAGCTGGCGGATGGCGCGCCGCGCCTTGGGCATCTTGGCGGGATTGAAGGGCGAGTCCACGGTCAGGCCCACCCGCAGGTCCCGGAAGCGCTCCAGCACGTCCGACTCTTTGAACGATTTGAGGCCCTCGTACTTGATCTCCCGAATCAGCGGCCGTTCCTTCACCTCGAAGATCACCACCACGCCGGTCTCGCCCTGGCGGACCTTGAGCGTGACGTCATCGAAGAAATCGGTGGCCAGCAGGCTGCGGTAGTCGCGCAGCACCTGCCCCTCGTTGTAGGGCCCGTTGGGCTGCGTCTGGACGTAGTAGAGGATGGTGCTCTCGAGGATGCGCCGGTTGCCGACGATCTGCACGTCTTCCACGCGCTCGCTGGGGGCCTGGGCGGCCGCCGGCAATGCCGCCAGCAGAATCAACAACGTGCAGGCGGCTGCCAGCGCCGGGCTGCGTGTGTGCATCATAGGTCGACCCATCCGCTTCGCCTGGCTCCCCGTCGCAGTCATCTCCCAGGCGAAAAAACCAAGAGTTTATCAGGAATGCCGGGGAGCTTCCAATCCACTGCCGAACCGTCGCGGGCCGCCCGGCCGTCCCCGGCCTCAGGCGAGGCCGTAGCTGAGCGGCGCCCCCTCTTTCTTCGAGCCCCCGGCCCGGTAGTAGAGCTCGTCATCTTTCAAGTAGACGGCGAGCGTGTCCCTTTCTTTCAGTGTCCCCTGGATGATCAGCTCCGACACGGGATCTTCGATGAACTTCTGGATGGCGCGGCGCAGGGGGCGTGCTCCGTAGGAGCGGTCGGCACAGGTCTTGTCGATGATCCACTTCTGGGATTCGCGGTCCAGCTCGATCTCGATCTTCTTGGAGGACAGGTTGTCGTTGACCTGGGCCATCAGCAGCTCCACGATCTGGCGCAGGTCGTCCTCGCTCAGCGAATCGAACAGGATGATCTCGTCGAGCCGGTTGATGAACTCCGGATTGAACACCCGTTTGACCTCGTTCATGATCAGGTCTTCCACCCGCTGCCCCTGGTCCGCCCCCGTCGAAAAGCCGAGCTGGGGCCGCGACACCAGGAAACGGGCGCCGATGTTCGAGGTCATGATGATGATGCAGTTCTTGAAATCGATGACGTTGCCGTGCGAGTCGCTCAGGCGCCCGTCCTCGAATACCTGCAGCAGCAGGTTGTAGATGTCGAAGTGGGCCTTCTCGATCTCGTCCAGCAGCAGCACCGAGTAGGGGTTGCGCTTGACCTTCTCGGTCAGCTGGCCCCCTTCCTCGTGCCCCACGTAGCCCGGAGGGGAGCCGATCAGCTTGGAGACCGAGTGCTTCTCCATGTACTCGGACATGTCCAGGCGGATCAGCGCCTTCTCGCTGCCGAAGAGGTATTCGGCCAGCGACTTGGCCAGCTCCGTCTTGCCCACGCCGGTCGGTCCCAGAAAGAGGAACGAGCCCACCGGGCGCTGGGGGCTCTTCATGCCGGCGCGGCTGCGGCGGATCGCCCGGGCCAGCGCGGAGATGGCCCGGTCCTGGCTGATCACGCGGCGGTGGAGTTCCTCCTCCATGCGCAGCAGCCGCTGCATCTCCTCTTCTTCGAGCGAGGAGACGGGCACTCCGGTCCAGCGCGAAATCACCTCTTCGACGTGCTCGTGGGTCACCTCGGCCGGCATCTTGTTCTTCAGCTTCCAGCTGTCCTTGACCACCTGCAGGTTCTCCCGCTCCCGCAGCTCCTGGTCTTTCAGCTTGATGGCCCGCTCGAACTCCTTCTCGGAGATGGCCAGGTCCATCTGCCGGACGATCACCTTGATCTTCTTCTGCAGCGCGGTGACCTCCTCGGGGAGCACCGTGTAGTTCAGCTTGACGCGGGCCCCCGCCTCGTCCAGCACGTCGATGGCCTTGTCGGGCAAAAACCGGTCGGGGATGTAGCGGCTCGAGTTGTAGACGGCCGACTGAATCGCGTCGTCGGTGTAGCGGACCTGGTGGAAGGCCTCGTAGCGGTCCTTGATGCCGTGGATGATCTCCAGGGTCTCCTCCTGGGTGGGAGGCGCCACCTTGATGGACTGAAAGCGCCGCTCCAGGGCCCGGTCCTTTTCGATCGAGCGCCGGTACTCGTAGGGAGTGGTGGCGCCGATGCACTGGATCTCTCCGCGCGACAGGGCCGGTTTCAGGATGTTGGCGGCGTCCAGCGAGCCCTCCGCCGATCCCGCGCCCACCAGGGTGTGCAGCTCGTCGATGAAGATGATGAAGTTGGGGTTCTCCACCAGCTCCTTCATGATCGCCTTGAGGCGCTCTTCGAACTGTCCGCGGTACT
>JBFGHG010000274.1:0-5311 GCA_041578395.1 Acidobacteriota bacterium | reverse complement strand
TCCTTCATCCTGCTGGACGAGCCCTTCGCCGGGATCGACCCCCTGGCCGTGCAGGAGATTCAGCGCATCGTGGTGCAGCTCAAGTCTCGCCGAATCGGGGTCCTGATCACGGATCACAACGTCCGGGAAACTTTGAAAATTACCGACCGGGCTTATATCATCAGAGAAGGCAGGATCTTCCGATCGGGAAGCCCCGACTTGCTCTCTGCCGACTTGGAAGTACGAAAAGTGTACTTGGGTGAGCATTTTCGACTCTAAGATGATTGTGTTTCCGGAATCGAAAGGAACCTTGAGTCATTGAGGCGGCAGCAGCTCCGAACAACCCTCAACGTCAAACTCTCCCAGCGGCTGGCGATGACGCCGGCCCTGCTGCAGAAGATCGAGCTGCTGACCCTCAACCGCCTGGAACTGTCGGAACTGCTGCAGCAGGAGCTTTCGGAGAACCCGGTCCTGGAGGAGACCCAGCTCAAGGAGACGGAGCAGAAAGCCGAAGAGAACTCGGATTCGGACCGCGACGGGATGGACGATTTCGACTACGAGTACTTCTTCGGGGAATACCTCCCGCCGGTGCAGCGCAAGGCACAGTACGATGCGGGTGACGACAAGCCCACCTTCGAGACCTTCCTGGCCGACTCGACCTCCCTGATCGACCACCTGAACTGGCAGTTGAACCTGATGGAGATCGATCCGGAGCTGCACGAGATCGCCTACTTCATCATCGGCAACATCGACGAGGACGGCTACCTCTCGATGAGCCTCGAGGAGGTGGCCGAGCAGCTGGAAATACCCCTGGAAAAGGCCCTGCAGGCGCAGGCCGTGGTGCAGTCGCTGGACCCGCAGGGCGTGGGCAGCTGCGGCTTGCAGGAGTGTCTGCTCTACCAGATCCGGGCCGCCGGCCTGGAAGGGACTGCGGCCGAGCGGCTGATCGAGGAGCACCTGGATCTGCTGCAGAGCCGGCGGTACCCCGAGATCGCCCGCAAGTTGAAGTGCTCCCTGGACGAGATTTCGGAAGCGCTGGAACTGATCCGCCAGTTCACCCCGCGGCCGGGAGACAAGTACAACTCCAAGGAGCCCGTCTACATCCAGCCCGACGTCCACATTTTCAAGAACGAAGAGGGCGCCTTCGAGATCGGCCTGCCCGACGACGGGATGCCCAAGCTGCGCCTGAGCCGGGCCTACCGCATGCTGCTCAAGCAGCAGGACGTCTCCAAAGACACCAAGAGTTTCATCCGGGAGCGGATGCGCTCCGCCATGGAGCTGCTCAAGAGCGTCGACCAGCGCCAGCAGACCATCTACCGCGTCTGCGAGGCGATCGTGCAGCGGCAGCCCGGTTTTCTGAACCGCGGCCTGCTGGCCCTCAAACCGATGCTGATCAAAGACGTCGCCGAGGAACTGGGCGTGCACTCCTCGACCATCAGCCGGGTGGTGGCCAACAAGTACGCGCACACCCCGCAGGGGATCATCGAACTGCGCAAGTTCTTCACCGTGGGGGTGGAGAGCGCCTCGGGCGAAAACGTCTCCACCCTGCGGGTTCGGGCGCGCATTCGCGAAATCATCGAGCAGGAGGACGCGCGCAAGCCGCTGTCCGATCAGAAGATCTCCAAGATGCTGAACCAGGAAGGCATTCAGATCACCCGCCGCACGGTGGCCAAGTACCGCGATCAGATGAACATTCCCGGTTCGCGCGACCGCAAGATGGCCGTCAGTTTGAAATGAGCCGGCCTTGCCGGGGGTGAGGGAGGCTCGCCTCCGGCTGGATTCGGGTGCTGTGCGGGGGGTCTCCGCTTGAAGTATTCCAAACACCTGGATTCGCTCGTCATCATCAGCGGGATGAGCGGTTCGGGGAAGCACACGGTGTTCAAGGCGCTGGAGGACCTGGGCTACTTCTGCGTCGACAACCTCCCCCCGGCCCTGATCCCGCGCCTGCTGCAGATGACGACCGTCTCCGGAGGGAAACTCCGGCACCTGGCCGTGGTGGTGGACGCCCGCCTGGGAGATTCCATGGCGGGGCTGGAGAAGCTGCACCGCCAGCTGCGGGACGTCCCCTTCCGCTCCACGCTGGTCTTCGTGGACGCCTCGGACGAGGTGCTGGGCCGGCGCTTCAGCGAGACCCGGCGGGTTCACCCGCTGGCGCACGACCGCACGCTGCTCGAGGGCATCCGGGCGGAGCGGGCCAAGCTGGCGGCAGTCCGCGCCCTGGCCGACCTGGTGGTCGACACCAGCAGCTTTTCGGTCCACGACCTGAAGCACTTCGTCCAAGACTACTTCCACGAGCCGGAGGATCAGGAAGGCCTGCGGATCTCGCTGGTCAGCTTCGGCTTCAAGCACGGCCTGCCCTTCAACGCCGACCTGGTCTTCGACGTCCGCTTCCTGCCCAACCCCCACTTCGTTCCCGAACTCAAGCCGCTGACGGGAAACGATGCGCCGGTGGTCGAGTTCATGAACCGACAGCCGGACACGGCCGGGATCGTGGAGAAGATCGAGGACCTGCTCACCTACCTCCTCCCGCGCTACACCGAGGAAGGGAAGACCTACCTGACGGTGGCCATCGGCTGCACCGGCGGCCGGCACCGCTCGGTGATGGTCGCCAACCTGCTGGGAGAACGCCTCCGCTCGCGCGGAACCGAACCCAACGTCGTCCACCGCGACGAACACCGGGACTCTTGATCGGGGATTCTGGATTTCCCCGCCGGTGAAACTTTTGGGTCTGCTTCTGCTCTAAACAAACGAGCCCAGGTCTCCCGGGTCGGTGTGGGGAAGGGGCTGGATTCCTCGACACTCCGGGCGTTTTCGGGCACAATGTTTTCGTGGAAGGGGCCATGTCTATGATGTTGAATCGTCGCGTCTCGAAAATCCTGCTCGCGGTGGCCGCCGCGGCGCTGGCCGGCTCTCCGGGGCTGGCGGCCGATGACGCTCCGCTGCGCGTGAGCCACGTGGAGGGGCGGGCCGCCTACGAACCGGCGGGCGAGGTGGACTGGTCGGAAGTGACCGTCAACCTGCCGCTGCTCAGCGGCGACCGGATCGTCTCTCACCCGGACTCCTACGTGGAAGTGGAGCTGGGCTTCGCCAACTTCCTGCGCGTCGGGCCCAGCACCGACGTCTCCGTCCGCCGCACCGGAAGCGGCGACACCGCCCTGGACCTGGGGACGGGGGACGTGATTCTGCGGGTCTACGAGTCGGAGCGGTACCGCGTGTACACGCCCGAGGCCACGGTCGTCCTGAAGAAGAAAGGGCTGTACCGGATCTCGGCCCAGCCCAGCGGCGAGACCTTCGTGGGCGTCCGCAAGGGCGAAGCGGAGGTGGAGAATTCTTTTCGCAACCGCAAGGTGCGAACGGGTGAATCGATCTGGGTGGGCAGTTCCCAGTCGGCCCTCACGCGAGTGTCCGGCTACTACGACACCGACGGCTTCGACGAGTGGAGCGACCGGCGCGACGCTCTCTACATCACCGATGATTCCGTGCGCTACGTGGGCCACCGGGCGGGTGCCTACCACCTCGATCAGCACGGCTACTGGGATTCGGTGGACGACTACGGCTCGGTCTGGTTTCCCTACGCGGCTTCGGGCTGGGCCCCCTACCGGACGGGCCGCTGGGCCCATTACCCGGGCTACGGCTGGACCTGGATCAGCTACGAGCCCTGGGGCTGGCTCCCCTACCACTACGGGCATTGGGTCTACTACCGTCCCTACAGCCGCTGGTGCTGGGTCCCGGGCGGCTTCGGCAGCTGGTACGGGGCGCGGGTGCACTTCTACTTCGGCTCCGGCTACGTGGGGTGGCGACCCTGGCGCTACGGCTACAACGGGTACGGAGGCGGTGGCGGTGTCACGGTGGTCAACAACAACACCACGGTGATCAACAACACGGTGAACAACCGCTGGAACATTCCCGACCGCCGCGGCATGACCGTGGTTCGGGAAGAGGACTTCGCCCGCGGCCGGCCCGACCGGGTGCTGGTGTCGAACCCGACGCCGGCGGTGGTGAGAGACTTTTCTCCCGGCCTGCCCGAGAACCTGAACCGCGGGACGCAGCGCGTGCGGGGCGAACGGAGCACGCGTGCGCTGGCGCCCGTCACGACGGCCGGTCGAGGCTCCTCGTCGGGTCCCAACGTGGTGGTGGTCGGCTCGGAGCGGAACACCTCGGCCCCGGCTGCCGCCCCGGCCCGCGGCTCCTGGTCGCTGCCGGGTCGTGCCGACTCCCCGGTCCGAACTCCGGCCGGCGACCGTCGGACCACCGGGGCGACCTCCCCGGCCCCGTCGCGCCAGAACCTCGCCCCAGAGCGGGAGCGGGGGACTTCGGGCTGGAGCCTTCCCGAACGCTCCCCGGCGACTCGGCCCCAGCAGCCGGAGCGCACGCGCACGACCACCACACGGCCCAGCCGGCCTCCGGCTGTTCGGCCCGGAAGCGAGCGCCCCTCTCCGCAGGTGCGCCCCGCTCAGCCGCCTCGGGACACCCGCCGGGTGGTTCCTTCCCGCTCCGGGCAGGTGCGCCGGGAGCCGGCGCGCTCCAACACGCGGGTCACTCCGTCCCGGCCGCCCGCCAGCAGCGTGAGAAAGCAGACGCCGGACCGGCGGACCCGGGTGACGCGGCCCTCGACGTCGAGGCCTCGGGTGAGTCCGCGGCGCAGCACGTCTTCTCCGCGGGTCGCTCCGCGCCGCAGCACCTCTTCGCCCCGAGTGGCTCCGCGCCGCAGCAGTCCGCCGCCCCGGCGCAGTTCGCCTCCGCCGAAGCGCTCCACCAGCCGCTCCAAGCCGCCCGGGGTGTGAGGCACCACGTCGGATGAGGTTCGGCCATTTCTCAGCTCTTCGGTAACCTGAGGGGAATCAAGACGGCGGCCCGCCGCGCCCTGGAGCGCACTTACCGGCGTCGCGTCCTCCCCACCCAGGCCGCTTCCCCCGAACTGGCACGCCACCTGTGTGGCGTATCCCGCGAAATCAACCGCCAGGTGGGGGTGCTCGTGTCCCGTGAGGGGGTCATCCGCCGGGTCATCGTGGGCACCGCCGGCGCGCTGGAAATCCCCGAGATCGGCCGCTTGCGGGGCGGCCCGGGCCGCTTCCGAGGTTTGCGCCTGGTGCACACCCACCTGTCCGGCGAGCCGCTGACCGCCGACGACCTCAACGACCTGGCGCTGCTGCGCCTGGACCTGGTGGCCGTGATCCAGGCTCTGCCCGACGGCCTTCCCGGGGCCGTGGAAGTGGCGCACGTGCTGCCCGTCAGCGGGGAGGGTCAGCCTTTTCGCCGGCTGGGAGCGCCCAGCCTGCATCAGCTGGACTTCGACTTCCAGGCAACCGTGCGGGCCCTGGAGGAGGAGTTC
>JBFGHG010000273.1:0-5315 GCA_041578395.1 Acidobacteriota bacterium | reverse complement strand
GGTGCGGTCAAGGTCCTCGATTTCGGACTGGCGAAAGCTTTCGAAGGAGGGGACCCGGACCCGGACGCACAGACTGCGGCCCTGGAAGAAACGAGCCCGGGTTTGGTTCTGGGGACCGTCGGCTACATGAGTCCGGAACAGGTTCGCGGTGCCCGGGTGGACTGCCGCACCGACGTCTGGGCCTTCGGGGCGGTGCTGTTCGAAATGCTGACCGGGAGGCGGGCCTTTCCGGGTGACACGGTCTCGGACCGTGTGGCCAGAATCCTGGAGCGGCCGCCCGAATGGGACCGGCTTCCCCAGTGGACGCCACCCTGGTTGGGGCACCTCCTGCGGCGCTGCCTGGAGAAAGACCCGCGGCAGCGCCTCCAGGCCATTGCCGAGGCCCGTATTCTCCTGGAGGGGGGCGAACGGTTTGCGCCACCCGCCCTGCCCGAGGCCGGCCGCGCCCGGATGTGGGGTCGGGGGGCGGTGCTCGTGCTCCTGTCGGCGACTCTGGGGTTCTTTTCCGGCCGGTTGGGGAGTCCCCCCGGCGGCAGCCATTTGCCCCACCGTGTGTTTCCGGTGGTGGATGCCGGCGGCGCCTTGATTGCGGCCATTTCTCCCAATGGTCACCACGTCGCCTATATCCGCCGTGGGAGTCCCCGGGGGGACGGAGCCGGCCCCGGCCGCTCGCTCTGGGTTCGCGACCTGGAATCGATGAACCCCCGGCTGTTGCTGGCCGCGCCGGACCTCCAGGACGTGTTCTGGTCCCCCGACTCGCGTGCGATCGCCTACGTGCGCTCGGACCGGCTCTTCTGGATCGCTGCGGCGGGGGGACCCAGCCACCAGATCGGCGAGTTCAGCGGGTACCTGCAGGGACGGGTCTGGCGCGAAGGAGAAATCCTGCTCGCGCTGGCCGGGAAGGAGTTCGAGCGTGGAATCTATCGATTCGCTCCCAGCGGAGGACAGCCGGAGCTGGTGCTGAGCCCCGATCCATCGCGGGGGGAATTCGACTTTCACGACCTGGCACTTCCCGGCGATGGCGGGTTGCTGATCAAGCTGCACATGCACGGCGGCATCGACCGTATCGCGCTTCAGCGTGACGGCAGCAGGCGGGACGTCCTGGTGCGTCCGGGAAGAATGCTCGGCCGGGGGCTCGCCTACTCCGCGGCGACGGGACACCTCCTCTACACCGAAGACGCGCCCAATGCCGGTGTATGGGCGGTCCCCTACCGGGACGGCGCGACCCGGGGGGAGCCGGTCCTGCTGGCCGGCGGTGCGTCCGATCCGAGCGTGGCGGACGATGGCACCCTGCTGTACGTCTCGGGTGCCTCGGTCAAGGGATATCAGGCTTTCTGGTTCGATCGCTCCGGTAACGAGCTGGGTCCAATCGGGAGACTCTTCCCGGATCTTCGTCACCCCGCTCTCTCGCCCGATGGGAAATGGTTGATTGCCAGCGGGGACGGCCCTGGCCTGGTCCTGCAGAGCGCCGAGCGGGGGACCGCCACGCCTCTGTCCTCTCCCGGCTCCCGTCATGGCCAGCCCGCCTGGTCTCCGGACGGAAGCCGGATCGTGTTCGCCTGCAGCGTCCAGACGGCGGCTCGCCACGACATGCGCTTGTGCGTGCGCAGCAGTGACGGCCGGGGAGAGGTGCGCGAGCTGTTCGAGCACGCCGACGCGTTCGAACCCCACTGGTCCCGCGACGGCAGGCTGATCCTGTTCCAGTTGCGCAAGGGGGACGACAGCGACCTCTGGTACCTCGCGCTGGACGGGGCCTCCGAACCGAAACTCCTTCTCGGCACCAGCGCCTACGAGGCGAGGCCCCGGCTGTCGCCGGACGGCAAGTTCGTTGCCTACATGTCCGACGAGAGTGGGCGCTTCGAGGTGTACGTGCAGCCGTTCCCGGACGGGGAGGGGCGCTGGCAGATTTCGGTGGACGGCGGCCAGCACCCGCTCTGGAGTCACGCGGGTGACGAACTGTTCTTCGTCGAAGGCGTGTACGGGGCGGCCGCATTGAAGGTGGTGCGGGTGTCCACCGAAGCGGGCTTCCAGGCGGGTGTTCCCGAAACCCTCTTCACCGATCTGCAGGTCGACGCTCCGCTGCTCCTGTTCAACGAATACGGTTACGACGTCGCGGCAGACGGCCGGCTGGTGTTGGTGCGCCGGGTGCTGGAGGGGAGCCCGGTGGTGACGGTCGAGCAAAACTGGCTCGCCGCCCTGGGAGAGTAGCGCCAGCACTGATTGTGGGGGGGGACAGCGCCCCGCAGGGAGCCAAAGGCCGGGTGGAAGAATTTCACGAGCAGCTTCTGCTGAGTCTGCTGCAGCGCTTCGGCAGGGAACTGCACCTCTGGCGCGCTTCCCGGTTCGCGTGAGGCGGCGTCGATCCAACAGCGACCTGGAACTTTACGCGTCGACTGCAGGTCGAGAATCAGCCGTGGCGCAGCGCCTCGACGACATCGACTCGAGACGCGCGGTGAGCCGGAATCCAACCGGCTGCGATGGCCACTAACAGCAGCGCGACCGCCGTAGCGGCGAAGGTCGCCGGGTCGGCCGCGCCGACGCCATAGAGGAAACCCTCGAGCGCGCCAGTCAAAACGAACGCCGCCGCCAGCCCGGCGACGATACCGGCCGCCGCGAACGCGACGCTTTGCCGCACGATCAGCCGCACCACGTCTCTGCCCTGGGCTCCCAGGGCGATGCGCACGCCGATCTCCGGCGTCCGCTGCACCGCCAGGTACGCGATCACGCTGTAAATGCCGGCGGTGGCCAGTAGCAGTGCGAGTCCGCCGAACAGGGCGACCAGGAGAAGTACGAATCGCCGGTCGGCCAGGGACCCGGAGACCACTTCGTCGAGCGGCCGGAAGGCGGCAGGCACCTCCGGGTCGAGTTCGCTCGAGATGCGCCGTGCGGCCGCAGCCAGCGCCGGAAGGCCGAGCGGGCCTCGAGCCGCCAGGTGAAAAACAGAAGCCGTCCCGGGGCGTTGCCGGTGATCGGCATAGAAGGTGGGCCGGGGCTCGGCGCCGATGCCGTATTCCCGAACGTCGCCGACGATGCCGACGAGGGTGAAGGGCCGCAGGTCGCCGTCCATGTTACCGAACTGGATCAGCTTGCCCAGGGGGTCCTCACCGGGCCAGCGCGCCTCGGCCAGGGAGGCGCTGATCACGGCGACGTGCGGCGCCTCTCGGGTATCGCGCTGGTCGAAGAGGCGGCCGCTGATCAGGGGGATGCCCATCGCGCTGAAGTAGTCCGCGCTGGCCACCCGAAACTCGGCGTTTCCGGTCCGGGCCGACTGAGTCCGGAAGCGTTCGAAGTCCTCGAAGCTGGACACCTCGTCCGGGCGCTGCAGCACGACGAACGTCCCGTTGGGGCCTCCCCCGTCCAGCGGGAAGTGATTGACGCCGCCCACCCGCTCCACGCCGGGGATCGCCCGCAACCTCGCCGTGAGCTCCTCGAGGAAGCCAGCGTTTCGCGCCGCGCGAGCTTCGTCCCGTGGCTCGGGGAGCCAGACGTCGAGGATCAGGGCTTCGCCGGTCCGAAAGCCCGGGTCCACCTCGAGCAGTTCGAGGAAGCTTCGTCCCAGCAGTCCCGCCCCGACCAGCAGGACGATGGTCAGCGAGACCTGGGCCGCGACCAGGGCGCCGCGCAATCGATGGCTGGCTCGGCTGCCGCCCTGAATCCGCTGGGTGTTCGACAGGGCCTGGCGCATGTCGCGCCTGGCGGCGCGGATTGCGGGGACCAGACCGATCAGCAGGGTCGCGAGCACGGAGGCGGCGAGCGCGAAGGCCAGCACGCTCCAGTCCACGATGACGTTGTGGACGCGGGGAAGCCGGCCCGGCTCGATCGCGAGGAGCGCCGGGATCCCGGCGAGGGCGAGCACCACGCCCAACGCCGCTCCCGACACCGACAGGACCAGCGATTCGGCCAGGCAACTCCGCACTAGGCGGCCGGGGCGGGCGCCCAGGGCGAGCCGAAGTGCCGACTCGCGATCGCGTGCCAGCGCGCGCGCCAGCAGCAGGTTGGCGACGTTGACACAGGCTACGAGCAGCAGGACTGCGGCGGCCCCCAGCAGGACGAGCAGTGCGCGGCGGACGTTGCCCACCAGCTGCTCGAGGAGCGGGCGCACGGCGGCGTCGGTCATGTCCGTGTCGTCGCCGTGCTGCTGCCGGAGGCGTCGTGCGAGGGCACTGAGCTCCTGTTGGGCCACTTCGCGGGACACCCCGTCCTGGAGGCGCCCCACGACGCTCCAGTTGTGTGCGGTGCGGTTTTCGGGGTCCGGTTCCCGGGGCACCCAGAGCTCTGTCCCGGCCGGAAACTCGTACCCGCGCGGCAGCACGCCGATGACGGTATAGAGCTGGTCGCCCGCCCGGACCTGCTGACCCTCGAGGTTGCTGCTGCCAGCCAGCCGGCTCTGCCAGTAGCCGTGGCTGACCACCCCCACGTTGCCGCCGGTCCGCAGTTCGTTTGCGCTGAAGAGCCTTCCCGCCGCCGGCTCCACGCCCAGAACCGCGAAGAAGCCCGCCGAGACGTGCGCCCACGTCACCCGGAACCCCCGGCCGTCCGCCGCCGCCGAGGTCGTCCAGTGCGCGTAGGCGGCCAGCTCCTCGAAGCTCCGGTTCTGCCGGCGCAGGTCCTCGAAGTTCGGGTAGGACAGGCGTCCGCTCCGGCCGCTCTCGAACACCGTCTCGACCTGCATCAGGCTTTCCGGGTCCGGGTAGGGGAGCGAGCGCAACAGGACGCCGTTGACGACGCTGAAGATCGCGGTGCTGGCCCCGATGCCGAGTGCGATCGTCAGGACCGCAACGATCGAGAAGCCGGGGTTCTTCCACATGCCGCGAAAAGCGAGACGGAGATCGTTCAGCACGTCAGCCTCCAGGGACTCTGCCGTTGGGTTACCCACCAGAGATACGATCGAATGGAGGAAATGGTTGCCGGTGTGGAACGCGCGGGAGTGACTCGTGGATGTGCCGGCTCTGGATGAGCACTCGAGCTCGCCTGGTGCGAAGTGGGGACTCGAACCCCCACGGGGAGTTACCCCATCAGATCCCAAATCGTTTCTGCCCCCTTCAAGAGCCGAATCGTTGGGAACTATTGGGAATCGGAGTGGGAGACATTTGGGAGACGCTGTCGTCAGCGTCGTTGCGCAGCGACGTATTCACGGAGAGCGCAATTGAAAGCTTCAAAATCTGGGAAGAGCTTTCGCAGATCCGGATCGATCAGGACGAGGTTGGTGCCGGCACGGTAACGGCCCGTGTACTTACCGCGAACTCCGGACTTGATCAACTCTTCCGGGTACTCGTCTCTGAGGGTGTCCTCTTCACGATTCATAAGCCTTGCGC
>JBFGHG010000272.1:0-5345 GCA_041578395.1 Acidobacteriota bacterium | reverse complement strand
GTGAGCAGCCGGGGGTGGGCGCCGATCCAGAGGTTGCCCGCGCCGTCGACTTCGATGTTGTCCACCCCGGTACCGGTGTCGATGACCTGCTCGAGCCGCAGCCGGCCGTCCGCCTGCCGCGCGTAGACCGAGACGGTTCGCCCCACGGAGGCCGCCACGTAGACCCGCTCCCCGTCCGGGCTCAAGTTCACGCCGTTGGCGTAGGCCAGGCCGGCGGCGGCGATGGTGAACTCTTCGCCGTCGAAGTAGAGCACGTAGGAGCGGGCCAGCTGCAGGTACTCTTCCAGCGTCTTTTGCCAGCCGCCGGAGGCGCGGTGGTCGTTGCTGACGTAGAAGCTGGCTGGCCCGTCGGCGGCCACGTCGTTGGGGCTGTGCATCAGCGGGTCGGAGACGCTGCCGGCCAGCTCGAGCCGCCCCGGCGAGTAGTCGTAGATCTCGACGGCCGAGCCGGCCTCGCGGTGGTTGACCACGAAGAGCCGCTTGCTTCCGTCCGAATCGCGGTGGAGGAAGATCCCGTGGGGGTGGAAGTCTTGGGGCTGGTGGGCGGGCAGGGCCACCGGGCGCGCCTCGGGGTCGGTGAGGTCGAACTCGTAGATCGCCCCGGGCAGCCCGCGGCGCCGGTCGTCCGCGGAAATCAACGCGATCCCGGTCTCGGGGTCGATGGTGATGTCCTCGGAACTGGGGACGCCCTCCACCTGGCGGCAGGGGCCCGGCGTCACGGCCTCCAGGCTGCGGAACTCGCCGGCGTCCCAAAGGGTCTTGGCCGCGAAGGCCGCGGCGCAGGCCCCGGCAACCGCGAGGATCAGCAAGCCGCGGCGGAAGTTCATCCGGACCAGGGTACGCAATCGTGGCGGCGTTGTCAGGGCGGTATAGTGTGGGAATGACGTTCCGTGCCCTGGCAGCCGCGGCCGCCCTGATCGCTTGCTCGAGTCTGGACGCCGCCGGGAGCGTGCGCGGCGTCTGGCGCGACCTCCCTCCGCTGCCTTCGCCCCGCCAGGAGGTGGCCGTCACCGTCCTGGGAGAAGAGGTTTACGTGCTGGGGGGCCTGACGCCGGGGGGTGCCACCAACGGCGTGGCCGTGCTGGACACCCGGACCGGCGGCTGGAGCGAGGGGCCGGCGCTTCCGCGGGTCCTGCACCACGGCGCGGCGGCGACTGTGGACGGGCGGGTCTATTCGATCGGCGGCTTTCTCGGCACCAGCTTCAGTCCCACCAGCGAAGTGTTCCGGCTGGACCCGCAGCAGGGAGGCTGGGACACCGTGGCGCCGCTGCCGGCTCCGCGCGGAGCACTGGCCGCCGCGGTCATCGACGGGCGGATCTACGCGGCCGGCGGCAACGGACCCGGGGGCGGCGACACCGCCTCGCTCTTCCGCTACCACCCCGCAACCGACCAGTGGGAGACTTTGGCGCCGATGCCCACGCCCCGCAACCATCACGCCGCGGCCGCCATCGACGGCAGGCTCTACGTCGTTGCAGGGAGGCGTTTCGCGAGCAACCTGCCCGCGCTCGAGATCTACGACCCGGCCACCGGCCGGTGGGAGACCGGCCCGCCCCTGCCCACGGCTCGCTCGGGAATCGCCGCGGTGAACTTTCGGGGCCTGCTGTTCGTGCTGGGAGGCGAGATCCCGGTGGTGTTCGACGAAGTGGAGGTCTTCGATCCGGCCGCCGGGGCCTGGTTCGCGCTGACTCCCATGCCCCTTCCCCGCCACGGCATCGGCGCCGCGGTGGTGGGCAACCGCATCCTCGTGCCGGGCGGCGCCACGGTGGTCGGCTTCGGCTCCACCGCCATGTCCGACGAACTGCTGGTGCTGGACCAGCTGCAGGTGCTGGCCCAGTTCGCCGACAGCCGGCAGATCGTCTCCCAGTTGCTGGCCAGCAACTACGGGATGGAGGAGGCTCAGGTGCTGGTGGAGGCCCGGGACGGCCAGGGCGGTCCGCTGAATATCCTGCCGGGTGGCGCCTCGCAGACCGGGTTCACGCTGCAGCCCGGCGAGACCCGCAACCTGACGACCGCCGGCGCCGCCAGCCCGCCCGGGGTGGGATTCGCGATGATCTTCTCCGATCGCCCGCTGCTGGCGCACGTGCTCTTCTCCAGCGACTTCGGCTTCGCGGGCGTCCTCGGCCTCGAGCCGCTGGAGCGCTTCGGCGTCCCCGTGCAGCGGAACGCCGGCGCGGGCCTCGACTCGGGTGTGGCGCTGGCCACCACCTCTGCAGCGCCTTGCACGATCGACCTCATGCTGCTGGACACGGCGGGCGCCGAGGTCGCCACCGCCGCCTTAGCGCTCCCGGCCCTCGGCCAGCAAGCCCGCTTCCTCGACCAGCTGTTTGCCGGCGCCGACCTGGACGCGTTCGAGGGATCGCTGCTGGGCGAAGCCGGCTGCCCGTTCGGCGCGATGGCGATCCTGGTGCGCGGCGACCAGTTCGCCACGCTGCCGGTGCAGGCCCTGACGGTCCCCTGAACTTGCGCGGGCGGGGGGCATGGCGGACAATTCCGGGCATGTCCGATCACCACGACCTCGCCCGCCGCCGCTTCCTGCATTTTTTCGCCGCCTCAGGACTCTCCTCCACGCTGCTGCCGGGGACCCTCTGGGCGCGGCTCCAGGACGAGGAGAAGCCCCAGCGCGTCACGCCGCAGATGCTGGAACAGGCGGCGAAGCTGGCTGGCCTGGACTTCACTCCCGAAGAGCGCGAGATGATGCTGAAGGGGGTCAACGAGGCCCTGGAGAGCCTGGAGGCGATCCGCGCCGTGCCAGTGGACAACTCCGTTCCCCCCGCCCTGAACTTCGATCCGCTGGCGGGCCGGGAGCTGGGGCCAGCCGTCCGGCGGCCGCCGGTGGTGGGACCCGTCCCGCCGGCGACGGTCGGCGACAACCTGGAGTCGCTGGCCTTCCTGCACGTCACCCAATTGGGCCAACTGGTCCGGACCCGTCAGGTCACCTCGCGTCAGCTGACCGAGATGTACCTGGAGCGCCTCGAGCGCCACGACGCCCGGCTCTACTGCGTGGTCACGCTGACCCGCGAGCTGGCCCTGGAGCAGGCCGAGCGCGCCGACCGCGAGATCGCCGCCGGCCGCTACCGGGGACCGCTGCACGGCATCCCCTGGGGGGCCAAGGACCTGCTGGCGGTGCGCGGCTACCGCACCACCTGGGGCGCCATGCCCTACATGAATCAGGTGATCGGCCAGGACGCCACCGTCGTCCAGCGGCTGGAAGAGGCGGGCGCCGTGCTGGTGGCCAAGCTGACGCTGGGGGCGCTGGCCTGGGGCGACGTCTGGTTCGGCGGCAAGACGCGCAATCCCTGGAATTTGGAACAGGGCTCGAGCGGGTCTTCGGCGGGTTCGGCGTCGGCGGTGGGCGCCGGGCTGGTCGGCTTCGCGATCGGCTCGGAGACCTGGGGATCGATCGTCTCTCCCTGCACCCGCTGCGGCGTCACGGGCCTGCGTCCCACCTTCGGCAGGGTGAGCCGGCACGGCGCCATGGCGCTCTCCTGGAGCATGGACAAGCTGGGCCCCATCTGCCGCAGCGTGGAGGACTGCGCCCTGGTGCTGGACGCGATCCAGGGTCCCGACGGCCGGGATGGGTCGGTGCGCCCGGCACCCTGGGGCTGGGACGGCCAGAAGACCGCCCAGGGCGTCCGGCTGGGATACGTGAAGGCCGCTTTCGAGGACGAACCCGAGTCGGAGGAGGGGAAGAAGGTCCGCGAACTGGACCGGCGGGCGCTCGAGCGGATGCGCGAGCTGGGATTCGAGCTGGCGGAGGTCGCGCTGCCGGAGGCGCCGCGGGTCTCGCCTCTGTCCCTGATCCTGAACGCCGAGGCCGCCGCCGCCTTCGACGAGCTGACGCGCAGCAACCGGGACGACGAGCTGGTCCGCCAGATCGAGAACGCCTGGCCCAACGTCTTTCGCCAGTCGCGGCTGATCCCCGCCGTCGAGTACGTGCAGGCCAACCGTATCCGGACGATGCTGATGCGCGAGCTGGACTCGGCCCTGGCGGACGTCGACGTCTACCTGGCACCCAGCTTCGGCAACTCCAACCTGCTGCTGACCAACCTGACCGGACACCCCTGCGTGGTGCTGCCGCACGGCTTCGTCCAGGACAACCGTCCCGCCAGCATCACCTTCACCGGCCGGCTCTACGAAGAAGAAAAGCTGCTGCTGGCGGCCCGCGCCTATCAGCAGGCGACCGATCACCACCTGAAGACTCCGCAGACGTTCGCCGTCGCCTGACGAAGCTGGGCCGGGCCCTCAACCATTCCATGCGTCGCGCGGTCCAATGCAGCGACCGTACGAACCGGGGAGACCGGGGTTGCTGAACGACGAGAGTTTGATCCTGCGGGCACAGCAGGGGGACACCGAGGCTTTCGAACAGATCGTGCACCGCTACGATCGGCGCATCCTCGCGCTCGCGCTGCGCTACACCCAGGACCCGGACGAGGCGAAGGACGTGTATCAGGAGGTGTTCATGCGGGTCTACCGGGCCCTGCCGCGATTCCAGTTCCGCAGCCAGTTCACCACCTGGCTGCACCGCATTGCGGTCAACGTCTGCCATACGCACCACGAGCGGCGGCAGCGGCGGCCCATGGTCTCGCTGGACCAGCCCCTGGACGGCCCCGCCTCGGAAGGCCCCCGCATCGACCTGGTGAGCGAAGCGGGCAGCGGCGAGGACGGGGTGCTGCAGGAGGAACTGTCGGGACAGATCCGCCAGGCCCTGCAGCAGCTCTCCCCCAAACAGCGCCTGGTCTTCGTGCTGCGGCACTACCACGATTTCAAACTGCGGGAGATCGCGGCCATGCTGCGCTGCGCGGAAGGGACCGTCAAACGGCACCTGTTCACGGCCACCCAGCGCATGCGGCAGCACCTTCGAACGCAACTGAGTGAAGGCATATGAGACACGAACGGTACCGGCAGTGGCTCCCTCTGTCCCTCTACGGAGAGCTGGGAGAGGAAGAGGAAGAGATGCTGGAGGCCCATTTGGCCGAATGCGACGAGTGCAGCCGCGAGCAGACAGAACTGCGGCGCTTGCAGCGGGTACTGGACTCGCAGCTGGCCGAGCCGCCCGCCGAGCTGCTCGAGCAGGCCCGCTGGCAGCTGCACGGCGCCCTGCTGAGTGGCGCGGGCATCCCTGCCCGTGATTCCTGGGCGTCGCGCCTGAAAGTGCCGCTGGCCCTGGCCGCCTCGCTGCTGATCGGGCTGGTGGTTGGGCAGTGGCGCAGCGGCGGCACGACCCCGCCCCCCGCGCTGCTGGAGGAGGGCGCCACTCTGGCCAACATCGTGTTCCTGGACGACGACGAGTCGGACGGCGAGCTGGTGGTCCGCTTCGACGCGGTGCGCAGCGTCCGGCTGAGCGC
>JBFGHG010000271.1:0-5354 GCA_041578395.1 Acidobacteriota bacterium | reverse complement strand
GAGGAGATCCTCGACTTCCTGAGCGAACAGGGCATGCTGACCGCCACCCCCAACGCCTGGCACTGGAGCGACGAGTCGTACCCGGCCGACTCGGTCAGCCTGCGCAACATCGCCGAGGAGAACTTCGTGGTCTTCGACCAGTCCCGCGACAACCGCGCCATCGCCGAAGTCGACTTCGAGAGCGCTCCGGAGCTGATCCACGAAGACGCCATCTACATGTGCGAGGCGCGCCAGTACCAGGTCGAGCGGCTCGACTACGAGGGCCGCAAGGCCTACGTGCGGCCCGTGGAGGTGGACTACTTCACCGAGGCCATCACCTATTCGGGGCTGCGGGTGCTGCGGTCGGACGGCCGCAGCGAGGCCCCGCCGGCCCTCGTCGAGCACGGCGAGGTCCACCTGGTCAAGAAGTATCCCGGCTTCAAGAAGATCAAGTTCTACACGCGGGAGAACCTGGGCTACGGAAAGATCCTCCTGCCTCTGCACGAGCTGCACACCACTTCCTACTGGTTCACGGTTCCCGAGGAGGTGCTGCTGGCGCTGGGCTTGAGCCGGGAGCAGATCATCCGCGGCTTTCTGGGGGTGTCCTACGCGCTGCATCACGTGTCGACGCTGCTGCTGATGTGCGACGTGCAGGACCTGGGGCGCAGCGTGGGGGACCGCTCCACCAACTGGTTCGCGCTGGCCGGGCCGGAGGGCCTGGGTTTTTATTCGAGCGCGGGAGAGACGGAGACCAGGAGCGCCGACGCGCTGGACGAGTTCGACCCCACGGTCTTCTTGTACGACAGCTATCCGGGCGGGGTGGGCTTTTCCGAGAAGCTGTTCGAATGCCACGACCTGACGCTGGAGCAGGCCCGTGCCCTGATCCGGGAGTGCGGCTGCCCGCAGGGGTGCCCGTCGTGCGTCGGACCCGTCAACGAACTGGGCGAGAACACCAAGGCCATCAGCCTGGCGGTACTGAAGCTGCTGACGGCGAACCGGGAAGTGGTGGTGCAGTGAGGACGGCGCTATGATGGGGCATTCCGATGAGTGAACCGCTCCGGTCGCGCCTGAGCCGCATCTATGGGAGCGCCCCGCCCCGCAGCGACCTGCGCGTGCGTCTGGAGAAGCTGGACGGGCGCCGTCCGGCGGCCGACTCGCTGGGGCGCCATCTGGGAGGCGAGTGGAAGGAGCGCCCCTCGGGCCGCCTGCTCAGCGTCGAGCGCGAGTATCCGCTGGACCACGACCACGGCGGGATCCCGCTGTGCCAGCTGCACCAAGTCTCGAGCCAGGCGCTGCGGCTGCTCTCCGGGTCGGGGTTCGCGGAGTTCGATCCGTACCGGACGCTCTTTTTCGACACCGAGACCACGGGGCTGGCCGGCGGCGCGGGGACCTGCATCTTCCTGGCCGGGGTGGGCTGGTTCGAGAACGGTCACTTCCGTATCCGTCAGCTCTTTCTGCCCGGCTACGACTCGGAACGGGCTTTCCTGGAGGAACTGGACGAGCAGATCCACGGCCGCTCCCGCTTCCGTCACCTGGTCTCGTTCAACGGCAAGAGCTACGACCTGAACCTGCTGGAGAACCGCTTCGTCATGCAGCGGCTGCGGCGGCCCTTCGAGGACTTCGACCACCTCGACCTGCTGCACCCCAGCCGCCTGCTCTGGCGCGGCCGATTCGAGGACTGTGCGCTGCAGACGCTGGAGCGCCGGCTGCTGGGCCTCGAGCGGCGCGGGGACATCCCCTCGGCCCTGATCCCCCGCATCTACTTCAACTACGTTCAGTGGGGCCGCGTCCGCGGGTTCGACCGTGTCTTCCGCCACAACCGGATGGACCTGCTCACGCTGGTCAGCCTGCTGGCGCTGGCCAGCCGGCTGCTGGAAGAGCCGGACGAGAAGCTCTTCGTCGATCCGCTGACCGCCGCCCGGGTCCACTGGCTGCGGGGGAACGAACCCCGGGCGCTGGAAATCCTGGAAGGGGCCTGGCGCGGCGACCCGCAGGGATCCTCACCCGAACTTCGGCTGCAGCTGGGTCTGCTCTACAAGCGGTCCGGCCGCTTCGGCGAGGCGCTCGACCTCTTCCTGCCGCTGACGCGCAATGGGTGCGGGCAACGGCAAGCCTTCGAAGAAGCCGCCAAGATCCTGGAGCACCAGCACGGCGACTTCGCGCAGGCGCTCGAACTGGTGGAGAAAGCGTTGCGGGGACGAAGCGACCCGGGGTTAGAGCACCGCCGACACCGCCTGCGCTGCCGACTCGAGGGGAAGCGGTGGTATTGAGGCCCACCGAGTGATCAGCCCCGCAGCACCGCGATTTCGAAGTGCATGCCGTCCAGGCGTGTGAAGTGGCCGCCCCAGTAGAACCCGTGCTGGTGGGCCAGGGGCACCAGTTCGCGCACCGACCCCTCTTTGCCGACCAGCGCCGGGCGGTGGCCCAGCTGGTTGAAGGGGACGTTGATGTCGAAGGCCGATCCGAAGGCGTGATTGCTCAAGGAGCGGGTGCTGCCCCGCACGAACCGGGCGACGAACGAGCCCGACCAGCTGGAAATGCGGTCCAGCAGCCCTTCCTCCTCCCAGGCCTCCCAGAGCGCCTGCAGTTGCGCCCCGGCGGCGCGGTGAAAGGTGACCTTGCCGCCGCGGGGCGCTCCCTTCACCCCTTTCAGCTGCCGGATCTCCACCGGCACGATGTTCTCCCTCTCCCAGTCCGCCCAGGATGCGGATGTTTTCGCGGTTCTGCGGCAGGGGCTCGTGGACGAACTCGTAGCGGCCGAAGATCTCCTGCCGCCGCCGGGTCCCGGTCAGCGGACCGAAGTCGGGCCTGGGCGGCCAGTTGGGGCCGGTCCTGCTGTCGTCGTCCGGATCTTCGACGATGCTCAGTCCCAGCTGCATCGCCTTGCCCATGGTCCGGTTGCCGACCTTTCCGTCCGGCTCCAGCCCGTTCTTCTCCTGGAACTCGATCGTGGCGTCCCGGGTCTTCGGTCCGAAGTCGCCGTCGACCAGCAGGGGATAGCGCTGGCCGATGAGAAAGCGCTGCCATTTCCTGACCGTGTTGCTGCGAGAGCCGATTTTGAGAAGTTTCATGTCGTGCCTCCTACTCTGGGTCAGCGGAGACGCCGCTCGAAACGAGCCGTTCGGGGAGCGGCTCGGGTAGTGGCACGATTATACGAACTTTTCCACTTGCTCAGCGGATGGGGGGGCCGTCCGCCGGCTCACCGGAACCATGACCAGCACGTTGGCCGCCACCCCCCAGATTCCGGGGTGGATGTCCTGCCACTGCAGCCCCGGAAACAGATTCCAGACCAGCGTCACCAGACAGCCCGCCGTCAGACCCGCCAGCACTCCCGCCCGGGTCGACCCCTTCCAATACAGCGCCGCGATCGTCAGCGGAAAGAGCTGAGCGATGGCGCCGTAGGAAAGCAGCAGCAGGTAGACGAGGGAGAACTCCGAGACGACCGCGAAGTAGTAGGCCACGGCGCCCACCACGACTACCAGCACGCGGATCAGCCGGGTCTGCGCGCGGTCCTCCATGCCCGGGGCGAACAGGACTCTCCAGAAGTCCTTCACCAGGATCGAGGCGGCGGCGTGCAGCAGCGCGTCGCCCGTGGACATCGAAGCGGCCAGCGCCCCGGCGCAGAAGAGCCCGATCGCCAGCGCCGGCAAGTCCATCTGCGTCACGATCGTGGGCAGGATGGTGTCGGCGGGCTCGACGCCCGGAAAGGCCGCGATGCCCGAGAAGCCGATCAGCAGGATCGGGACCAGGAAGATCTGAAAGGTGGGGTAGAAGACGACCGTCTTCTTCAGCGTGCGGATGTCGCGGGCCGTGTAGATCTTCATGAAGTAGTGGGGCCACAGGCTGAACCCGAGTGCCGAGATGGCGATGGCACTGGAGTAGCCTCCCCAACTCCAGGGTGCGCCGGCCCCGTCCAGGCCCGGCGCGGTGAGCATTTCGGGGACCCGCTCGGCCAATTGCTCGAACATGGGGCCGACACCCCCGTAGAGCCGGTAGGGCAGATAGAGCCCCAGCACCCAGGCCAGCGTCAGCATCAGGATGCCCTGAAAAGTGTTGGTCCAGGCCACGCCCATGACGCCGCTGCGAAAGACGTACACCAGCACTACCCCGTAGGCGATGGCCGCGCCTCCCCAGACCGGGATGCGCCCTTCGGTCACTACGGAGAAGACGTAGCCGGCCCCCTGCATCTGCAGCGTCAGGTAGGGGAGGAAGGCCGCCAGGCTGATCAGTGCCAGCAGCGCCGAGATCAGGCGGCTGTCGTAGCGGTCGGCGAACAGCTCGGCCTGCGTCACGTAGCCGTGGCGCCGGCCCAGCCTCGCCACCCGGGGTCCGATGAAGTACCAGGGGACCAGGCCGACGGTGCCGTAGGAGATGATGTAGAACGCAGCCGCTCCCCGCGAATACGCCCAGCCCGGACCGCCCAGGAAGGCGAAGGCGCTGAAGATCGAGGCCCCCATGATGAAGTAGAGGACCAGAAAGCCGAGGGTGCGGTCGCCCGCCACGTACCCCTCGCTGGCCGAAGAGGCGCGGCGGCCCGACAGCAGGCCGATCGTCAGCGAGAGGACCAGGTATCCGCAGGTCGTCAGGAAGACGATCAGCCAGCGGTCCATCTACTCCAGCTCTCCGTGACGCTGCTCCCACAGGTAGAGGCCCAGCAGCACCAGGAAGGCCGCCACCAGCAGGATCACGAGATAGGCGAGGGAAAAAGGCAGGCCCAGCACCAGCGGCTGGATCCGCGAAAAGAGCGGGTAGACGGGCCAGATCGAGGCCAGGAAGACGAGGCAGAAAAACACCGCGACGGCCCGCCGCAAGCGCTGGACTCGGGGATTGCGGGGACGGGGGAGACGGCTCAACGCCCGCCGCCTCCTGCGGCGCGGTCGTAGAGCCGGTCGACGACCACCTTGCCGTCGCTGATCACCAGCAGCACGTCCTGCAGGTGTCCGATGTCCTCGAGCGGGTTTCGATCGACCGCGATCAGGTCGGCTTCCATCCCGGCCGCGATCGTGCCCGTGCGGCCGCCGATACCCAGCAGTTCGGCCGCCCGGCTGGTGGCCGCCCGGATGGCCTCCGCCGGCGAGAGGCCGCAGGCCACCAGTTCCTCCAGGTCGTGGGGGAGGCGCAGGATGCTCCGCGGGCCGTAGCCCGTGTCGGTGGACGCCACTACCGGGACCCCCAGCGCGTGCGCCAGCCGGACAGCCTCGCACAGGCGGGGATACATGTGCCGGCCCCGCACCTGCAGCACTTCGCTGTCGTAGTCGCCGCCGGGGTGAATCAGGTCCTTGACGACCGCCAGCGTCGGCACCAGGAAGGTGCCCCGTTGCCGCATCAGCTCCAGCGTCTCGCGGCTCAGGTAGGTGCCGTGCTCGATGGAGCGG
>JBFGHG010000270.1:0-5358 GCA_041578395.1 Acidobacteriota bacterium | reverse complement strand
CGATCTGATTGGGCCCGCGCAGCAGCTCTTCCAGTGAGAGCGGCCGGTGTCCGGCCCGGTTGGTGAACCAGGCCGAATCGGGGACGCCCCCGACGGTATTGGCGTTGACGGCGCGGGCGGCCGGCTCGATCTTTTCGTAGACGAACGAGTTGTAGAGGAAGTCGTAGAGCTTGCTGCCGGGCAGCTCCATGGGCTTCGGGATCGGCAGGTCGTCCCGGTCTTCCCAGATGGGGTCGTCCGGATAGAACTTCTGCGCCCGAGCGAAGGACGCCGTTGCCATCCACACGCAAACCAGCAGTACAGCGATGTTTCTCTTCATGGGTTTGGCCGACCTCAGAATGCAGGCCCGAACTTGAGATAGAACCGGTTGCCCTCGCGGCTCCGGGCCGCGTCGACCCGGACGACCACCGCGCGTCGCGTCTTGATGCGCACACCCACGCCCGTCGAACGCTGCAGGCCGGTGAAGCCGTAATCGCCCCGGTCCGAGAACACTTTGCCCGCGTCGTGAAAGACCGCGAACTCCAGAGCCGGCACCGCCTCCCAGCGATACTCCGCCGAGAGGTAGACCAGGTTGCGGTCGCGGAAGCGGTACTCCCGGAATCCCCGCAGCATGTCGCTGCCGCCCAGCGTGCCGTGCAGGTAGAAGGGAACGTGGTGCCCGCCTCCCGCCACGTCCAGCGCGTGGAAGTAACGCAAGGCCAGGGTGCGGCCGCTGGACCAGAGCGGCACGTAGTAGTCGGCGTCCGTCTCCACCTTGGTGAAGTCGAACCGGTCGGCGTCGATGTCGTCGTAGCGCGTCAGGCCGAAGCGGACCGAGCCGCCCTCGTGGGCCGCGGGGCCCGGCTGGTCGCGGAAGTCCAGCAGCACCGAGCCGGACCAGGAGAGGTAGTCGGTGCGGTCGGACAGGCCCGGCACGTCGACGGGGCTGAAGACGTCCTGCGCGTCCGGGAACCGCTCGTCGGTCCCCCGGCGCGAGCGCGCCCGCAGGAGCCCGCCCCGCGCTTCCAGCTGCACGTGCCGGTGCGTCCGGTAGCGCACCGTGGCGCCGAAGAAGGAATCCTCCATCCGGTAGTCGCTGCGGGCCTGCTCGGACGAACCGGGTCCGAGCCCGAAGAAGTCCTCCTGTGGGAAGTCGCGGTAGCGCACATCGGCGAAGAAGGTCAGCGGGCG
Source organism: Acidobacteriota bacterium (assembly GCA_041578395.1). Classification (GTDB taxonomy): domain Bacteria; phylum Acidobacteriota; class UBA6911; order RPQK01; family JANQFM01; genus JBFGHG01. The sequence continues at coordinate 4,188 of JBFGHG010000270.1, read as the reverse complement.
TTCCGGCTGCTCGATCTGACCCACCTGGAAGTCCAGCAACTGGTATCCCCGCACGGACGTCAGCGCGGTAGCCTGAAAGTCCCAGGGAGTGCCCCGCAGGCGCGGGTTCCAGTAGCGGGTTCCGCCGGCGAAGCCGGATCCGGTCGGGAGCCCGCCGAACTTGGGGAAGAAGCGGTGGACGTTGAAGTTCTCCACCTTCTCGCGCCCCTGCTGCTCGAACCAGACCAGCGCGCGCTGCACCTGCGGGCGTTGCGGGGTTTGCGCGTCCTGGCGTTTCAGGTCGCGATACCTCCGCCGCTCTTCTGCGCGAGTTTGGGGAGGGCCGTCGGCGGCGGGGGAGGCGGAGTCGGTGCCGGCCAGCAGGACCGGCGAGAACAGCGTCGACAGGAGCAAAGCGATTCCAGCTTTCACGGTCTTTCGTTCTCCGATTTTTGCAATTTAGCAAAATCGGAACCCGCGATGTACGACAAAAAACGCTGGCTTGAAAGGAGTTTGCAGACGATTCAATTGCCGGGGATTTCGAGTTCGCCTTTTTCGCGCTCGACACCGACCACGCGGGCCGCCTCCCGGTTTTCCAGGTAGACGTCCACGTAGTCGTCCCACGTCTCCCCCCGGGTCCAAATCCGGACGACCAGGTAGTCTGCGCTGGAGTCGGGAACGGGGATCCCCGGACCGGACGCGGCCTGCTCCGCCGCCAGGGCCGTGCGTGCCTCCGAACGGTTGTCGAAGCCGAACCACTGGTAGCGATAGCCGGCGGCGGTGCCGAGGCCGGCTTCCTCGCCGAGGTTGCGGAACTCGAGGCTGGAGCCGTTCACCCGGAAATCGTCCAGCGGGTTGAGCTGGCGCAGGTAGTAGTCGACGATGCGATCTCGCCGCTCGAGGAGGCTGGCGACGAGGTAGCCTTCCGCCTCCTTGTTCAACAGCCGTCCCGTGCCGACCAGGGCGCGCACCATCTCGTCGGTGAAGCTCATCACGATGCGGGTGGCCCACAGCGCGTCGGCGGCGGTCATGTGCTGGAAGGCGGGGTTGGGGTAGTCGGGCCGCCACAGCGGCGGGTCGAAGATCTCGGCGCCGAACCAGCCGATGGAGCGGTAGCGAGGGTATTGGACGGTCTGCCAGGGCCGGGTCCAGAGGCCCATCGTGACCATCGCCTTGAGCATCGGACCCCGCTCGATGAAGTACTCGTGGCCGGCCCGGCGGGGATGAGGGACTACGGCGCCGCTGCCCAGCGTGGTCCCGAAGTCGATCAGGTAGTGGCGGACGTGCCCCTTCCCTTCCTCACCCAGGTAGACGTCCAGGGTGTTGGCGCTGTCCGAATCGTTGTGGTTGAGCCAGGAGGCGAACACCCGGAGGGCTCGCAGCTCGCGGTGGTCTTCGTGGCGGAAGACGTCGTTGGGGTCGTCCTCGCGGGTCCCGAGGTAGGTGAAGGGACCCAGCAGGCGTCCCGGCAGGCGGCGGCTGGCCATCACCTGGATGCGGCCGTCGGGCAGCCGGGGGACCTGCTTCAGGATGCCCTTGAGCCGGTTGCGCGTGACGGTCACCCGTTTGCCGCTGGCGCCCTGCACCTTGGCGTCGGGCAGCAGCTGGAGGCGAGCCGGGTCGATCCAGGCCAGGTAGTTCTCCGGGACGTGGTAGCCGAAGGCGGGGAAGAACTTGGTGGTGATCACCTCGGTGGAGGTGGCCATCTGCGGATAGCGGCGCACGTCCACCTTGCAGAAAAAGACGTTGCCCTGATCGTCGCGGAAAACCCAGCCGGGGCTGACGCCGTCCAGTTTCAGCGAGGTGATCTCGAGGGGTCCGGTGGCCGAGGGGCCGTCGAGCTGGTCGGGGCCGCGGACGAGCTCCTCGATGGTGAGTTCCCGGTGGCCGGCGCGGTTGGTGAACCAGGTGGAGTTGGGGACGCCGCCGACGGTGTTGACGTTCACTGCCGGGCCGGCCGGCTCCAGCTTTTCGTACGCGAAGGACTTGTGCAGGAAGTCGTAGAGCTTGCTGGAGGGGAAGGCTTCCGGCTGCGGGACGGGCAGGTCGTCGCGCTCTTCCCAGATCGGGTCGTCGGGGTAGAACTTCTGCGCGGCGGCGGCGGTCGACGCGATTCCGAAGCAGAGCAGGAGAGCGGCGAGCTTCTTCAAAACGCGCCTCCAAACTTGAAGTAGATCCGGGCCCCCTCGTGGCTGCGGGCGGCGTCAATGCGAAACACGACTGAGTCGCGGGTCTTGATCCGCAGTCCGATGCCTCCAGCCCCCTCCAGGTCGGTGAAGTCGTAGTCGGCGCGGTCGGCGAACACCTTGCCGGCGTCGTAGAAAACGGCGAATTCGAGCGCCGGCATCGCTTCCCAGCGGTACTCGGCGGACAGGTAGATGAGGTTGCGGTCGCGGAAGCGGAACTCCCGGAAGCCGCGCAGCATTTCGCTGCCTCCCAGCGTGTTCTGCAGGTAGAAGGGGATGTCGTCGCCGCCGTCCTCGGCGTCCAGGGAGGTGAAGTAGCGCAGCGCCAGCGTCCGGCCGCTGGACCAGAGTGGGACGTAGTAGTCGACGTCCGCCTGGACCTTGGTGAAGTCGAAGAGGTTGTCGTCGATGTCGTCGAAACGCTTCACGGTGACGCGCACCGACCCGCCGGTGTGGGCGGCTCCCGGCGCGTCGCGGAAGTCGGCCAGGGCGGAGGCGGACCAGGTGAAGTAGTCGGTCCGGTCGCTCAGGCCGGGGATCTCGGCGGGGTCGAAGAGGTCCTGCGCGTCGGGAAAGCGTTCGTCGGTGCCGCGCCTGGCGCGGACCCGCAAGTACCCGGCTCGAAGTTCTCCCTGGAAGAACCGGTAGCGGCGGTAGCGCAGGGTGGCGCCGACGAAGGCGTCGTTGAGGCGGTAGTCGCTCCGGTTTCCTTCCAGCGAATCGGGCCCCAGGCCGAAGAAGTCTTCCTGGGGGAAGTCGCGGTAGCGCAGGTCCACGAATGCGGTGAGCGACTTCTCCGGCTGATCGACCTGGCCGAACTGCAGGTCGACGAGCTGGTAGCCCTGGGTGGAGGTGACGCCGGACGCCTGCAAGTCCCAGGGGCTGCCGCGCAGGCGGGGGTTCCAGTATCGTGAGCCGAAGCCGAAGCCGGAGCCGGTCGGCAGTCCCCCGAACTTGGGGAAGAAGCGCTTGAAGTTGAAGTTCTCGACTTTCTCGCGGCCTTTTTCTTCGAACCAGACCATGGCCCGCAGGATCTGGTTGCGTTGGGGCGGCTGGAGGTTGGCGAGCTTTTCCTCGCGAAGCTGCCGGCGCTGCTCGGCGCGGGTCTCGGGAGAGACGTCGGGCGCTTCGGTGGCCGGATCCTGGCCGGCGAGGGCCACCGAGATCAGCCACGGGAGCAGGAGCAGGATCAACAAGCCGTTCGAGCGTGTCACCACAGAAAAGTTATCAAAAAGGACGGAACGCTTGTGCATAATGGGCACGCGACTCACGGGCGTGTCCTCCACCTTCACGTGGAGTGTCCCTTCGGCTTCGGAAACCAGCTCGAGAGGGATCGATTTTCGCAAGGTCTCAGCCAGTCCTCGGGACTCGACGATCTCGCGAGTGAAAAAATCCAGATCGACCGAGATTCGATGGCCAAGACGAAGCGCCAGGCCCGTGCCGCCGGCGAGATAGAAGTGTCGGGGAAGAGCGCCCTCCCCCAGCTTCCGCAGGACCTCCAGAACGGGAGCGGGGAGGGCCTCCGGGTGCCAGCTCACAGCATGCCCTGCCAGGCTCGTTCGGAGCCGAGCTGCTGCAAAGCCGCTACTTCCTCGACCGGAATTCCGTAGATCAGCGCCCAGAAGTTGGCGGACTTGCGCGACAGCCTTCGCTCGCGGCGGATCACCTCCTAAATCTCGGCCTCCGAGAAGTTCTCCCGCAGCCACTTCACGGCCTTCTTGTCCCCCCACTCCAGAATCCTTGCGATGGTGTACTCCGGGTACTCCTGGGGCTCGAACGCCGCCGTGTCGATTTCCCAGAAACAAGAGTGTAAGTAGCTGGGAATCATACACTTATGATACCACAGACGAGGCCTTCCGCGCCCTCTCCTCGAGCGCCATGGCCCCCTTGCGGGCCTGCTCCTCATCCACGAAATAGAGAATCGCCCCGCCCCCGGCGAACAGCACGATCAGCGAGAGGATCGAGAGGCGCGGGTCGCCGGTCAGCAAACCCACCGTCCCCATCATCGACGGCCCCACCACGG
>JBFGHG010000269.1:0-5363 GCA_041578395.1 Acidobacteriota bacterium | reverse complement strand
GCTGATCGAACGCTACCGGCAGCGGCGCCCTCAGGGGGGCCCCAAGGCGCCGCCGCGCGCGGATCCGCAGCTGGAGCGCTACCGGGAACTGCTCGAGCGCGCCGAGCGGTCGCCGCGGCTGCCCGACCGTGCCGTACTGGTCCTGGGCCGGATGGCCGGCGAACTGACGAGGAAGTACCGATGAACGACGAACACCAAGTCGATGCCGAGGCCGGACGGCCCGCGCCGACCCCACCGCCTGCGGGACCGCTGGCGGACGTCCGCGCACAGCTCGAGGGCATCGTGATCGGCCAGGCGGGAGCCATCTCCCAGCTGCTGGCGGCCCTGATCGCAGGCGGCCACGTCCTGCTGGAGGGCGTGCCGGGAGTCGCCAAGACCCGGCTGGCCCGCAGCCTGGCGGCGGTTTTTCAGGCCTCCTTCTCGCGCATTCAATTCACCCCCGACCTGATGCCCTCCGACGTGACGGGCGTCAACGTCTTCGAGCCCGAGCAGGGCCGATTCCGCTTCCGGCCCGGGCCGATCTTCGCCGACATCCTGCTGGTGGACGAGGTGAACCGGGCCCCGGCCAAGACCCAGGCCGCCCTGCTCGAGGCGATGCAGGAACGCCAGGTGACCCTGGACGGCGCGAGCCACCTGCTCCCGGAAGCCTTCACCGTGCTGGCCACCCAGAACCCGATCGAATACGAGGGCACCTATCCGCTGCCCGAGGCCCAGCTGGACCGGTTCCTGATGAAGGTCGTGATCGACTACCCCGAACGGGACGACGAGCTCGCCATGCTGGCGGCCGCCCACAGCCAGGGACCGGAGTGGGACCGGCCCGTGGAGCACATCCGGGAACCGGCCGACCTGGAGCGGCTGCGGGAGGCGCGCGAGGCGGCCCACCAGATCGAGACGGACGCCGCGGTCCTCGAGTTCGTGCTCTCCATCGTGCGGGCTTCCCGCGAGTTCGCCAGCTTCAGCCTGGGGGCGAGCCCCCGCACCAGCATCATGTTGCTGCAGGCGGCCAAGGCCTGGGCGTTGCTGCAGGGCCGCGGCTACCTGACCCCGGACGACGTCCGCGACGTGGCCCTCCCGGTGCTGCGCCACCGGGTGCTGCTGACCCCCGAAGCGCAGATCGAGGGCCTGGACGCGGACCACTGCATCCAGACCCTGCTGCAGCAGGTGGCGATCCCCCGATGAACGGCGCGCCGCCCACTCCCCCGGCCTCCCCGCGGCCGCGCCTGGTCCCCTGCGTGCGGCTGGTCCTGTGGATGGCGGCGGGGTCCCCCCTGTGGCTGCTGGCGCTCTGGTTTCCTGCCGGGTGGTCGGCGGGAGCCGGCTATCTGGCGGCCCTGCTGGTGGTGTCGCTGGTGCAGTACGGCCGCCTTCCCGCCGCCGAGCGCCTCGAGGTTCGGCGGATCCTTCCGCCGCGCTTTTCGCTGGAGGGGGTCGCGCACTGCCGTCTCACCATCCGCAACCGCTCGCCGCTCGCCCTGGAGGTCCATCTGGCCGACAGCTTTCCCGACGCCCTGGAGCCGCTCGAGCCCTTTCCCTCCGGCCGCATCGAGGCGGGCGGCGAAGTGGAGCTGGGGGTGGACGTGAAGGCGCGCAGGCGGGGGGATTTCCGGCTGGGGGACCTCTACCTGCGCTGCCTCCTCCCGCGGGGCCTGGTGGCCAAGCAGTTCCGGCTGCCGCTCGCGCAGCGGGTCAAGGTGTACCCGCGCGCGCTGGGAGTCGACGAATACCGGCTGCTGGCCCGCATCGACGAGCGTTTCGACCCGATCCGCCGCCCCCGCCTCATCCGCGGCGCCGGGATGGAGTGGGAAAGCCTGCGCGAATACCTGCCGGGAGAGGACCTGCGCAACGTCGACTGGAAGGCCTCGGCGCGGCGCGGCGCGCTGATCAGCCGCAACCTGCGGATCGAGAAGGGCCAGCAGGTGGCCGTCCTGATCGACGCCGGGCGGCTGATGGCCAATCGCATCGGCCCTTACCCCCGCCTGGAATACGCCGTCAATGCCGCCGTGATGCTCGGTTTTGCCTGCGCCCAGCGGGGTGACGTGCTGAGCCTGGCCACCTTCTCCAACCGGATCGAGACCTTCATGCCGGCGACGCGGGGGAAGTCGGTCATGCCCCGGCTGCTGGAGGCCGTCTACAAGGTGCAGAGCCGGGAGGTGGAGTCGGACTACTGGGAGGTGGTGGCGCAGATCATCGGACGGCTGCGCAAGCGCGCCCTGGTGGTGATGCTCACCGACGTGCTGGACGCCTGGGGGAGTTCGGGCCTGGCCCGCAACCTGATCCGGGCCGCCCGGCGCCACCTGGTGCTGTGCGTGGTGATGTACGAGCCCCGTACGCTCCAGCTGGCCGACTCGGTTCCCTCCAGCGTCCAGGAAGCCTACCTCAAGGCCGCCGCCTGCCAGCTGCGGCTGGACCGCGAGCTGGCCCTGGAGTCGATGCGGGCCCGGGGCATCCAGGTGCTGGAGACGGAGCCGGGGCGCCTGAGCGTGCAGCTGGTCCGCCGCTACCTGGAGATCCGGCGGGAGGGCCTGCAATGATTCGCCCGCGCATCCGCGTCCCCACCTCCGATCACGTGGAACTGGAATTCGAGCTGGCGGGGGCGGGTTCGCGCTTCGCCGCCCTGGCGATCGACTTCGTGCTGCTGGGCAGCGCGATCCTGACGCTCTGGATCTCGCTGCTGCTCGTGCTGCCAGCCTTTCTGGCGCGCGACTTCACCTTCGCCTGGGGGGTGGCCCTGTTGATCCTGGTGAGCTTCCTGCTGATCTGGGGGTACTTCCTGCTGCTGGAGGGGGTGTTGCGGGGCCGGACTCCGGGCAAGATGCTGGTGGGGCTGCGGGTGCTGGAAGACGACGGGACCCCGATCGGTCTGCGGGCGGCCGCCATCCGCAACCTGCTGCGCATGGCCGACCTGATCCCGCCCCCCACGGGCCTGCTGGGCGGGCTGTGCATCCTGGTGCACCCCCTGGGCAAGCGGCTGGGAGACATGGCGGCCGGGACGATCGTCGTCCGGGAGACCTTCGCCGTGCGGGCCGAGAGCGGCTCCAGCGCCCTCTGGATGGAACGCCTCGAACGGGGGGCCTCGCGGCAGGCCGTGCTGCTGCCCGGGGGACAGATCGACGTGGGCCGGCTGAGCCTGATCGAGCGGTTCCTGCGGCGGCGGGCCACGCTGCCGGTCCCCCTGCGCCGGAGACTGGCCTGGAGCATCGCCGAGCCGCTGCTGCCCATCATGGGCGAGGACCCCGGGGCCTGGGTGGACCGGTTCGATCGCGAGGTGCGCGCCGAGGAGCTGCTCGAGAAGATTGCCCGGATCGCCCAGCCCGCCCCGGAGGCCTCCGAGGGCGCGGATTACGCACTCTGGTTCTCGTCGGGCAAGCGCGAGCACTGGAAACAGTTCGGAACCAGGGTAGGACTGCTGCTGCGCCGCGGCAGGGGGGCACTGCGGGGACTCAGCCCGGCCGCGCTCAGCCAGCTGCTGGACGATTACCGACGCGTCACCGCCGACCTGGCAAGGGCCCGGTCGCTGGGGGCCGACCCGCTCAGCGTCGACCAGGTGAATCGCCTGGCGGTGCAGGGGCACAACCTGATTTACGGCAATTCTCCGGCCCGTTCGGCCGCCGCCCCCGCCGGGGGCCACTGGCTGACGGCCTTCGCCCGGGCGTTTCGCCGTCACCCGGCGGCTTTCGCCGTCTCGGCGCTGCTGTTCGCGCTGCCCGCGGTGGTCGGGTACGTGGGCGTGCAGCGGGACCTCGAGCTGGGGTACGAACTGGTCCCGGCCGGCTTTCTGGAGTTCTCGGCGGCGCGCGAGGACTCGCTGCACGACATTCCTCCGCTGGCCCGCCCGGTGGCGGCCTCCTCGATCCTCACCAACAACCTCCAGGTCTCGCTGGGGGCGTTCTCGCTGGGGCTGACCGGCGGCCTGGGCACCGCGGCGATCATGATCCACAACGGGCTGCACATCGGGGCCGTGGCCGGTTGGATGACGCGCAGCGGCCAGCAGCGGGCGTTGTGGGGCTGGGTGATGCCGCACGGGGGCACCGAACTGCTGGCCATCGTGATCGCGGGCATGGCCGGCTGCCTGCTGGCCTCGGCGATCCTCTCGCCGGGGAGGCTGAGCCGCCGCGAGGCGCTGAAGTACAACGCCCTGGACGCTCTGGTCCTGCAGCTGGGCTGCATGGCGATGCTGGTGGTGGCCGGGCTGATCGAAGGCTTCGTCTCCCCCAGCCACATCCCCTACGCCGCCCGCATCGGGGTCCTGGCGGGCAGCCTGACGATCTGGTTTGGCTATCTGCTTTTTGCGGGACGGGGTGCCCCTGCAGGTGGCGGCCCGCCCGTCCTCAGAACCTGACCGCGGGGGCCTGCTCGGCGCCGCCTTCCGCCTCGAAGTAGACCTGCTCGCGCTGAAAGCCCGCGAGAGCAGCCACCAGGTTGGCCGGGAACTGCCGAACCCGGGTGTTGTACGCCTGCACCGACTGGTTGTAGCGGCGCCGCTCCACCGAGATCCGGTTTTCGGTCCCGGCCAGTTCGTCCTGCAGGGCCAGGAAATTCTGGTTCGACTTCAGGTCGGGATAGCGCTCCACCACCAGCAGCAGCCGCGACAAGGCGCCCTCGAGCGCGCTGGCCGCCTGCGCCTTCTCCGCCACCGACCCGGCGGCGCCCCACTGGCTGCGCAGGCGGGTGACCTCGGTCAGGACCTCCCGCTCCTGGGCGGCGAACCCCTTGACCGTCTCGACCAGGTTGGGGATCAGGTCGTAGCGGCGCTGCAGCACCGTCTCCACCTGAGCCCAGGAGCCGTCGATCCCCTCGCGCATGGCGACCAGCGAGTTGTAGGAACCGATTCCGCATCCGCCCAGCAGCAGGACGAACAGCAGCAGCACGATCAGCGCGATCAATCCACCTTTGCCCATTGTTTCCCTCGTATGAAAGCGTCCACGGCGTCCGTCACCTGCTCGATCGTATTCAGGTAGGTGACGAAGAGAGCCTCGGGGTCCACCTCGGACGCGTCTTTGCGGCCTTCCTTCAGTTGCTCGATGGTGTGAAACACCGAGCCGTCGAACTCCACGTGTTTGCGCAGGCGCCCCAGGGCCTCCAGCTTGAGCGCCGGCACCTCGGGCTCGAACAGCCGGAGGGCGCCTCGAAAGAGCGCCAGGAAGCTGGAGAGCGAATCGATCATCAACTCGACCACCCTCTCGCGCCTCCCTTCCGTCAGCAGGTACCGCTCGCGCAGCTGCAGCAAGCGTACCTCGAGTTCGTGTTCCACCTGCAGCCGGAGGTTGTCCAACCCCACCTCGAGGCCCGAAATCACATCCCGGCCATACAGGATGCGATGGCTGTCCCGGATGTCCAGAAACTCGATGGGGAACACGTCGGTC
>JBFGHG010000268.1:0-5383 GCA_041578395.1 Acidobacteriota bacterium | reverse complement strand
TTCGCGGATCTCGAACCAGGTCGGATAGGGTCCGTCCGCACCCTGCACCGTCACGTTCCAGCGTCCCGTCACCGTTGCTCCGCTCTCTTCTGCCGAATCCTCCGCCGATTCCGGCACGGCGCATCCCAGCGCCAGGGCCAGCAGCGCCACCGCACTCGTGAACTTCCTCATTGCCGCCTCCTCGCGTTTTTGGAGGCCCTATTCTGACGCCCCATGGGTGTCTTGGCAACCGGCGCCCAGCCGCAGCAGGACTTGAAGAAGACTCGTGCTGCACCCTGCGGGCCGAGCCGCGCGCTCACGGCTCCAACAACTCGTCCCGCTCCACCAGCTTGCCGCGCTGAATCACGTGCAGGATGCGGGTCGTATTGGAGATGTTCTCCAGCGGCGAGCCTTCCAGGACCACCAGGTTGGCGATGTCCCCCGACTGCACCCCGAAGGGCTGTCCCAGGAACTCCCCGGCTTCGGTGGTCGAAGCGGCCATCGCCTGCCATGGCGTGAGGCCGGCGTCCACCAGCCGCTGCAGCTCGCGGTGCAGGGAATACCCCTGGATGGTCCCCCAGTTGCCCGAGTCGCTTCCCGTCAGAACCGTCACCCCCGCGTCGGCCATCGCCTTGACCGAGGCCAGGATCATGGCTTCCCGCCGATCGGCCTGTTCCCGGTGTTCGGCCCGGTGCTGGCGGACCTCTTCGATGCGATACGCCTCCACCAGTTTTTGCGGGGCCAGCGCCCGGGCCAGCGGGTGGTCCAGGACCTCCGGATCGTCCACGAAATGGGCGAAATCGGTCTCCACCGTCAGCGTGGGAATGCTGGCCACGCCGCGTTCGGCCATCAGCCGACCCAGCCCCTCCGGGATGGGGCCGTCGTCGGGCACGTGGGTGACCGCACTGGCGCCCGCCTGGACCGAGTCGCGGACGTCCTGCCAGGTGTTGACGTGGATGACCGTCTTCAGCCCCAGCTCGCGGGCCGTCGCGACCGCCGCCTCGAGGGTCGCCTTGTCGATCGAGGGCATCCGACCGGTGGGCGCATAGACGATCTTGACCACGTCCGGATGCTTGGCCGACAGCTCGCTGACCTCTTTTCGAGCCTCCTCCGGTGTGTCCATGGTGCGGGTGCGAATGCCGTACTCGGTGCAGTGGCCCTCGGTGGCGGTCAGACAGGAGAGGCTGGCGTACAGGTCCGCGCCCGGCAGCTCACCCCGCCGCTGCCGCTCCCGGATCTCGTGCATGCCGTTCTCGTTGCCGAACAGGTCCAGGAACCCCGTCACGCCGGCGTAGAGCATGCGCCGCGCCACCACGGGGGTACCAGGCGTTTCGAAATAGCGGCCGGGGGCCATGTTGCCGTAGGAGTGGGTATGCAGGTCGTTGAGGCCGGGGATTACCCAGCCGCCCTCCAGGTCGAGGGAAGCCCCGGCGAAGCCCTCCGGAGCTTTCTCCACCATGCCCTGCACGCGGCCGTCGACGATCAGCAGGTTTCCGCTGCGCACCTCGCGGGTGGCCGGGTCGACGACCCGGGTGTCGGCAAGATACAGGTCCTGGGCCGCAGCGGCGGCGGTCGCCAGCGGCAAGCACAACAGTAGCAGTACGGTTTTCGGCATCTTCCTCGTCTTTCTCTCTCTTGGGGTCCCGGCACATTCTACGCCGATCGGACGGGAATGGTTGAGTGCGCGGGGCTCGAAGACCCACCTCGGCGCTTGATCGGGGCGGCGCGAGAGTTCACCATGTTCGGGACGTTGGGAGGCAGATCATGAAGAGAAGTTCCACGTACGGGCTCGGTGTGCTGTTGATCGCGGCCGTGACGGTCGCCTGGATTCGAAGTCCGGCCGGGGAGGCGCCGGTGTTTCGGGTCCCGGGGCTGGAGGCGTCGGTGCAGGTCAGCGAGTCGCCCGATGACGCACCCTTGATCCAGGCCTTTTCCGACCGCGACGCGGTCTTCGTGCTGGGCTGGCTGCACGCCCGCGACCGGCTCTTTCAAATGGATTCGGCCCGCCGGCTCTTCAGCGGACGCCTGGCCGAACTGCTGGGCGAACAGGCCGTCCAGAGCGACATCCTGCTGCGTACGGTCGGGCTGCGCCGGGCGGCCGAGGCCTCCTTGCCTGCCTACAGCGGCGAACTGCGGAGCCTGTTCGAGGCGTACGCAGCCGGGGTCAACGCCTACCTGGCCGACGAGAGCCGCCCCCTGCCGCCCGAATACCAGGCGCTGGAACTGACCAGCGTCGAGCCCTGGACGGCGCTGGACAGCGTGACCATCGCCAAGGGGCAGGCCTTCGCGCTCTCGTTTGACGACGTGGACCTCGAGCTGACCGCCGGACTGGAGGCCTTCGAAGCGGCCGGGACCGCAGGGGGATTCGATGGGGCCACGCTCTTCTTTCAGGACCTCTACCGCAGCGCGCCCTTCGATCCGGCGGTCTCGATCCCCGGCTTCCCGCTGCCCCCCGCCGCGCAGGCCACCACGCGCCGGCGTCCCTCGACGCGCCACCTGCGCCCGCAAACCGTCCGCATGGCGCGCGAGCTCGTTCGCCGCTGGAGATCGGACCCCTACCTGGGTCCGCTGCTGGCCCAGCGGGACAAGGGCAGCAACTGGTGGGTGATCGCGGGCAGCAACACGGACACCGGCTTTCCCATGCTGGCCAACGACCCCCACCTCACGCTGGACGCGCCGCCCATCTTCTACGAGGCGCACCTGCTGGTGGCCGACGACCCCCGCAACGGACCGATGAACGTGACCGGAGTCAGCTTCGCCGGCACCCCTCTGATCGCGCAGGGCTGCAACACCCGCATCTGCTGGGGCTCGACGGTCAACCCCATGGACGTCACCGACTTTTACGAGGAGGCGGTCCTGGTGAATCCATTCAACCTGACGGGGGACACGATCTTCGAAGGCGAACTCGAACCTCTGACCGTGATTCCGCAGAGCTTCCGGTTCAACCAGGTGGGCAACGGCGTGAATGACGATCTGGCGGAGTCAGACGTCGGCCCGCTGGACGGGGGGCTCACCTTCCTGGTTCCGCGCCGGAACAACGGCCCCATCGTGGACGTGGACGCCAGCAACCTGCCCAACGTCACCGCCATCAGCGTGCAGTACACGGGGTTCGGCCCCACGCTGGAAGGAGAGGCCTTCTGGCGGATCGCCCGGGCCGGCAGCGTCAACGACTTCCGCGAGGCGCTGCAGTACTTCGACATCGGCTCGCAGAACTTCGCCTACGCCGACGTGGACGGCAACATCGCTTACTTCACCAGCGCCGAACTGCCGCTGCGCGAAGACCTGCAGACCCTGGGCGGGGCCGACGGCGCCGTCCCCTTCCTGGTTCGGGACGGCACGCACATCCGGCGCAACGAGTGGCTGCCGGTGCAGAATCCGCAGTTCGCCCAGGCGATCCCGTTCGAAATCCTGCCGTTCGACGAGATGCCGCAGGTGGTCAACCCCGCCTCGGGCTTCGTGCTGAGCGCCAACAACGACCCGGTCGGCACCACCCTGGACAACGACGTCTTCAACTCGGCGCGCGCGGGGGGAGGGATCTACTACCTGAGCCCCGGCTACGCCAGCCTGCGCATGGGCCGCATCGCCCGCGAGATCGACCGGCTGCTGGCGGACGGCGGCACCATCTCCATGGACGAGATGATGGCGCTGCAGAGCAACAACCAGCTGCTGGACCCCGAGATCTTCGTCCCGTTCATCGAGCAGGCGCTGGCCAACGCCGCCGCCAGCCAGACGTCAGAGGCGCTGATGGAACTGGCGGCCGACGCCGGAGTCGTGGAAGCCGTCAACCGCCTGGGGGATTGGGACTTCAGCACGCCCACGGGGATTCAGGCAGGGTTCGACCCGGGGGACGACCCGGACGACCTGCCGGCGCCCGTGCAGGCCGAGATCGACGCCAGCGTGGCCGCCACCATTTACGCGCTGTGGCGCGCTCGCTTCGTGAACAACACGATCGACGACACGCTCGCCCGGGTGGGGCTGGAGGGAACGGGACCGCCCACGCAGCTGGCGCTCTCGGCGCTGCGGAACCTGCTGGAAGGATTCGAAGCCAACCAGGGAGCGGGCGCAGCCGGGGTCAACTTCTTCGAGGCCGACGACGCGGACACGCCGGAAGACGCGCGCGACCTGCTGATTCTTCGAAGCGTGAGACAGGCTCTGGACCTGGCGGCCTCCGACGAGTTCGCGCCCGCCTTCGGCAACTCCACCGACCAGTCGGACTACCGCTGGGGCCAGCTGCACCGGATCGTGATGGACCACCCGCTGGGAGGGCCGTTCAACCTGCCTGACGGCATCAATTTTTCCAACCTGTCGCCGGATTTGCGAGGGGTGGCCCGCTCGGGCGGGCTGGGCGCGGTGGACGCCTCTTCGCACAACGCCCGCGCCCAGCGGCTGGACTCCTTCATGTTCGGCAGCGGTCCGGCGCGGCGTTTCGTGGGCGAGCTGCGGCCCGACGGCATCCGCGCCTATCAGGTGATCCCGGGAGGCCGCAGCGGCGTCCCCGGCGATCCCCGCCGCGATGAGCAGCTGGGCCGCTGGCTGACCAACCGGTACCATCGGCTGAGCCTGCTGCCGGAGGATTCCCCGGGAGGAGGCGCGCCGACTCTGAGCCTGGCGCCTGCCGAGTACCGGCTCTGGTTCCCCTTCCTCGAAGGCGGGGCGGGGAATTTCACGGGGTTCGCCGTGAGCAACCGTCTGGACACGCTGCTCGAGCTCGCCTTTCAGTTTCTCGACGCTGCGGGGCAGCCGAGTGATTTTCCGCTGAACCCGGCGGTGGTCGATCTGGCGGGCGGTAGCCAGGCGGCAAGACTGGGAACCGATCTGGCGGGCCTCGATCCCGGTGCAGCCCAGGGCGGCTGGGTGGAATTGAACGCGACCCCGACCGCCGGTCAGGTGGCGGGACCGGCGCTGGCCAGCTTCACCCAGTTCGGCAGCTTCGCGCTGGACCAGCTGGACGGCAGTGTCGCGCTCGACCGCGCCTCCAAGAAGCTCTACTTCACCCGCGTGGCGGAAGGCCCCCGGGGCTTCCGCGACCGCCCCGCCACCACTTCGGTCAGCCTGGCCAACCCGGGCGAGGCGGAGATCGAGGTGGAGCTGGAGCTGCGCGTCCTGAGCCGAGGAACGACGCCGGCGGGCTCTCCGCCGGACGTGCTGCTGCGACGGACGGTGCGCATCCCCGGCCGCGGCCTGCTGCGGGGGACGCTCTCGGAGCTGTTCGAGCAGGAGGTCGACGTCTCCTTCGGTCTGCTGACGGCCCGGGTGACCGGAAGCGGCGGAGTGGTCGGCTTCGAACTGGTCCGCCTGGCGGGGGCCCGGACGCTGCTGGGTCTGAACGCCTCGGACGGCAGCGGCCGCAGTGAGTTCTTCTCGGCCCAGCTGGCGTCGGGGGGAGGGATCTTCACCAACCTGA
>JBFGHG010000267.1:0-5385 GCA_041578395.1 Acidobacteriota bacterium | reverse complement strand
CGGTAGAACTCCCACAGCGACGGCAGCGTGTACTCGTCGTGCCACTCGGCGCGCCGGGCCCGCATCAGGTCGCGGCTGGCTTCGTAGATGGTCAGGGTGGGGACGAAGGTGAAGTCCAGCGCCACCAGTTCGTCGATCGCCTCCTGCCAGCGCGGGCTGCCGGGCGGAGCCGCCTGGCCCCACAGGCGGCCCGCCTGGCCGAAGCGGTCCTGCTCGTTGTTGTAGTTGTAGTCCAGCGGGAAGTGCTGCACCGTGCGGTCGACGAACAGCGCCTCCGGGAGCCCGTACCAGTGCTCCTGCGTGGTCAGGCCCAGGCGCGCCGCGTCCAGCGTGTTCATCCAGGCCACTCCCAGCTGCGACAGGTGGGCGGCGGTGCGCAGGCCGTGGCGTTCCGTTTCGTTGATGGTGGCCGCCATGATGTCGGGGCGCAGGGAAGTCAGCTTGAGGCCGTCCGCCCCCCGCTCGGCCACCGAAGCCACCCAGTCCCGGGCCAGCCGGGGCGTGGAGAGCGGCTCCTCCGAACCCTGCCCGAAGCGGACGTATGCCAGCAGGCGGGGCGCCGTGATCTCGTTGTTGCGGCTCTTCTCCTTGTGCTCCAACACCCAGTCGAGCCCGTTGCCGCTGCCCGGATCGCGCACGGTGGTGATGCCGTGCGCCATCCACAGCTTGAGCACGTACTCGGCGGGCGTCCCCTGGGCCCGGCCCCCGATGTGCCCGTGCAGGTCGATCAGCCCGGGCAGCACGTACATCCCGCTGACGTCCAGCTCGCGGTCCCCCTCCGAAGCCTTGGGGCGCCGTTCCGGGTCGATGGGGAGTCCCGGGTTGCCCACGCTCTCGATCTCCACGATGCGGTTGCCCTCGATCACGATGTCCACCGGGCCTACCGGGGGAGCCCCGCTGCCGTCGATCAGCGTCCCGCCCCGCAGGATCAGCCGTTGGAACGGCCCCTCCCCTTCCGCGCGCGGGGGGGCCGCGGGAATCGACTCCGGCTTCTGCTGGGCCTGGACTTCCGCACCCGCCGCAAAGGTGATCGAGATCATCGTTGCGAGCCGCACCAAAGAGATACACTTCATGCTCTGGAAGGGTACTCTCGGCGGCGGCGCAGATTCAAGCGCTCGGGTGGATGGCTGGCGGGAACTCAGAATCCTCGACAGATTTGAGTATTCTGTGCTAAAAAATTGACCTGGGGGTTGCCGCCGCAAGACTTTGGTGTTGCGGCTGCAAGGGATGGGCATCGGGGGAGCGCTTCCGAGGCGCATACCTGCCCGAAGTCGTTCTCCAGTCGAACAGGAGTGAACCTTGGTGAGCTCTCGACGTGGCAGTGTCGTCGCGGCTGATCCGGAGCCCGGCCGTGAGCTGCCCGTGCGGGTGCGGGGCAAGCGGCTCCGCTTGTGGCTGCGGGATGCTCGGGCGCCGCAGGGTACGATGCTGGTCGCGGTGGATCGAGGCACGGCCCGCTTCGGCGAGAACCTGCGGGGTCTCGCAGCGCTGGTGGGAGCTCGAGACTGGAACGTCTGCAGCGTGGACCTGCTGTCTGCCGACGAGCGACGGAATCCTCTGGTGCGCTTCGACATTCCGCTGCTGTCGGAGCGGCTGGCCGCCACCGTTCAACTGGCTCGATCCCGCGGAGCCTTGCAGGGCCCCCTGGTGGTCGCGGCTTCCGGCAACGCCGCGCCGGCGGGACTGTGGCTGCACGCCGAAAACGGCCTGGCCAACGCACTCGTCTCGATCGGCGGCCGCCCGCATCTGGCGGAACCGCGACTGGGCGAGATCCGCTGTCCCATTCTCCTGCTGGTCGCCGAAAGCGATCCGCGCCTGATGCACCTGAATCGGCTCGCGCAGCGTCGGCTGGGCGACGACTGCAAGCTCACGGCGATCCCGGCGACCTCGACTCCTTCCGACCGTAATCCTTACGCAGTGGGCGCCGACGCCTGGCTCAAACGCGTGATACCCCCCGACTCGACTCCCCCCCCGGTTCAGAACTGGCGGCAGATGCTGATCACGTCGCGGCTGATGAAGACGTTGACGGGGGCGTGAGGTTCAAATCTCAAACTGTCAAATCTCAATTTTCAATTCAAATTCAATGTTCAAACCGGTCATTCCGGCTTGAAGCGGGTCAGGAGGGCGGCGAACCGGGGGGTGTAGCGGATGGCGTCCAGGTCGGAGTGGACCTGGCGCAGTTCCGCCTGGACGGCCGGGTAGTAACGGCCGGCCTCTTTTTCCAGGGCCTTCTCGAGGTGCCTCAGGGCGGCCTCGGGCTGGGACGTCCGGGAGAGGTGCAGGGAGAGGCGGTAGTGCAGCAGGGCCTCGTCAATACCCCCGTCCAGCGCCTCGAGGTAGTGAGGTAGGCTTTCCTCGGAGCGGTCGATGCGCTCCAGCACCACGCCCAGGTAGAAGTGGGTCTGGGGAGAGTCCGGGTTCAGCTTCAGCGCCTCCGCGAGATGGCCCGCCGCCTCCTCGTGGCGGTCGAGGTTGGCCAGCGCCGTACCCAGGTTGCGCAGCATCTCGTGGTCTCGCGCTCCCGCCTCGAGCGCGCCCAGGTAGGCGTCGGCGGCGCGTTCGTCCCAGCGGCGCTCCATGTACATGTCCCCCAGCGACCTCCACAACTCCGCGTTGTCCGGCTCGATCTCGAGCGCCTGTTGCACGTAGCGCTGAGCGTCCGGGTAGCGCTTCTCGCGGTGGGCGATCCAGGCCAGATTGGCCAGGTCTGCGACGTCCCCCGGCTCGCCCTCGCCCAGGCGCCGGCGCGCCTCGGCGATCTCGCCGCGGTCGAGGTAGAGGTAGGCGATGCGGCGGCGCAGCTCGGCGTCCTCGGGCTGCATCTGCTCGGCTTTCAGCAGGTGAGGCAGGGCTTCCTCGTCCCGGCCGCTGTCCAGCAACGTGAACCCCAGCAGCAGGTGAGCGTCGAAGTCGTCCGGGTAGGACTCCAGGAAGAGACGGTATTGGGCCGCCGCTTCCGCCGCCCGCCCCTGCTGGCGCAGGATGTTGGCCAGCTCGAAGACGGCGTCCGGCTCTGCAGGTGCCAGTTGGAGGGCTTTTCGGGCCGCTTCCTCGGCCGGCTCGAGCTGGTCGCGGCGCAGTTCGATGCTGGCTTTCAGCTGCCAGGCCAGGGCGATTTCGCCGTCGCGCTCGAGGAGGCGCGACACCTGTGCGGCGGCTTCATCGAGGCGGTCCGAGCGAAGCAGGACTTCCGCCAGCAGCAGAGGGCCGCGAGTTTTCTCCGGCTCCTGCCGAATCAGCTCCTTGAGGTGGGCGCGGGCTTCCTCCAGCTGCTGCTGCCGCACCAGGATCAGGATCAGGTTGTAGCGGGCGGCCGTGAAATCGGGCTGCAGCTCGAGCGCCTCGCGGAAGCACTTGGCCTGCCGCTCGCTGTAGGCCTGCGGGGTCCCGATCATCCCCTCGCCCAGCCGGAACCAGCGCAGCGCCTCGGGGTCCACCGCGCCTGCCTGCAGCGCCAGCGCCAGTAGCAAGACGTGAATCACGCCCCTGATTTTATCATCCGCCCTTCAGGCGACGATGTCGGGGTGGAAGTCCTCGAAGTGGGTCATCTCGCGGACCTCGCGGTAGCGCTGGGTGATCTCGGTGAAGGTCAGCTCGCTGAGCCGCTCGAGCGAAAACTTCTCCACGTTGAAGCTGGCCATCACCGAACCGAAGATGATGGCCTGGCGCAGCGCGCCGGAGTCGGTGCGGCCCGTTCCGGCCAGGTATCCCATGAACCCGCCCGCGAAGCTGTCGCCGGCCCCGGTGGGGTCGAAGACGTCTTCCAGAGGGTAGGCCGGCGCCGCGAACACGGTCAGATCTCCGCTCTTCTCGGGCGTGAACATGACCACGCCGAATTCCCCCCGCTTGACGACCAGGGTCTTGGGGCCCCAGGCGAGGATCTTGCGTGCCGCTTTCACGAGGTTGGGCTCGCCCGCCAGCTGGCGCGTCTCCGCGTCGTTGATCAGCAGGATGTCCACCAGCCGGAGCGTCTCGCGGAGCGAATCGAAATGGCCCTCGATCCAGTAGTTCATGGTGTCGCAGGCCACCAGTCGAGGCCCCGCGATCTGCGCCACCACGCGCCGCTGCAGCAGCGGGTCGATGTTGCCCAGGAAGACGAAGCCGCGGTTGCGGTAGGCGTCCGGGATGCGGGGGGCGAAGTCGGCGAAGACGTTCAGCTGGGTGTCCAGGGTCTGGGCGTCGTTCAGGTCGTAGCCGTACTCCCCCCGCCAGAAGAAGGTCTTCCCCGGGCGCCGCTCCAGGCCCTCCAGGTCGATGCCCCGGGAGCGGAAGAAGTCGACGTCCTGCTCGGCGAAGTCCTCCCCCACGCAAGCCACGAGGCCCACTTCGGCGAAGAAGCTGGCCGCCACGCTGAAGTAGCTGGCCGAACCTCCCAGGACGCGCTCCGCCGTCCCGAAGGGAGTTTTGATGGAATCGTAGGCAACGGAACCGACGGCGAGAATAGACATGGGCCAGTGGTGAGCTAGATCTTAGATTTCAAAACCTTGGCGTTTGAAAATTGAGAGTTGAGATTTTCCTCACACGTATTTGCCGATGATCAGATCGAGCCGCCTTCGGGTCTCCTCCGGAATCGCCTCCCGGCTCGTGATGATGGCGTTGGCCAGGGCGCGCTGGCAGGGGCAGTCGACCTCTGCGGGCAGGGTGGCGATGGTCTGGCGGATCAGGCGCTTGGCGTTGCCGCTGTTCTGGTTCAGATAGCCGATCAGCATTTCCACCGTGACCGGTTCTTCCTCCTCGTGCCAGCAGTCGTAGTCGGTCACCATGGCGATGGTGACGTAGCAGATCTCGGCCTCCCGAGCGAGTTTGGCTTCCTGGAGGTTGGTCATTCCGATCAGGTCGGCGCCCCAGCTGCGGTACAGGTGCGACTCGGCCTGAGTCGAGAACGCCGGGCCCTCCATGCAGACGTAGGTGCCGCCCCGCTCGATCGGGAAGTCGATGGAGGCGGCGGCCGACTCGATGGCGGCGGCCAACGACTCGCACAAGGGGTGCGCGAAGCCGACGTGGGCCACCACGCCGTCGCCGAAGAACGTCGACACCCGCTGCCGGGTGCGGTCGATGAACTGGTCCGGCAGCACGAAGTCCAGCGGACGGTGTTTCAGGCGCAGCGAGCCGACGGCGCTGGCCGAGAGGATCTGACGCACGCCCAATTGCTTGAAGCCGTGGATGTTGGCGCGGAAGTTGAGTTCGGTGGGCAGCAGCCGGTGGCCCCGTCCGTGGCGGGCCAGAAACGCCACCTTGCGCCCCTCCAGCGTTCCGGCGACGTAGGCGTCGCTGGGAGGGCCGAAGGGGGTCTCGAGGGCGATCTCCCGCCGCCCCTCCAGCCCCGGCATCTCGTACAGTCCGCTGCCGCCGATGATCCCGATCTCCGCTTCGCTCATCCGTTCT
>JBFGHG010000266.1:0-5386 GCA_041578395.1 Acidobacteriota bacterium | reverse complement strand
GCCGGGCCGCCGCGGGCATCTTTTTCGCACGACCTGTAACTCCAATCACCGCGCACGAGCACGGTCTGGCTCAAAATGTCTCCTCCAAAGAAAGGGCTCTGGGTGAGGGGATGCGTTCTTCGAGTGGGCACAAGGGGATAGCGCGGGAGTTCGCAGGGAAACTCCAGCTGGCCCTGGCCGCCGCCGTGACGGGATATCTGCTCTGGTTCCTGTCGCAAAGCGGGGGTCCGGCCCTCAGCACCCTCACCACCTGGCATGCCTTGGCCGTCACCGCCGCCTTCTCCGGGCTGGGCCTGGGCCTGATCAAACTCGACTGCCGCAAGGGCATCCTGGCCGGTGCGGTGGGCGGCGCCTTCCTGCTGGGCCTGTACCTGCACAGCAGTTCGGACTGGGCCCAGGTCGGCAACGTGCTGCTGCTGGCGGTCGGCTTCAGCGGGTATCTGCTGCCTCGGGAGAGAGTCCTGCTGGCCGCCTTCGTCTCCATCTCCGCCATGCTGCTGGCCCCGCTGCTGCTGGGCCCGTTCAGCGGCGTCCTCTACTTCTCGCTGGGGATCTTCTCGGCGGCCGGCCTGAAGCTGCACAACGAACTCCGCAACGGCCAGCTGCAGAGCGCCCTGGCCGCCGCCCGCGACGAGCTGCTCAAGCGCGAAAAAGCCGAAGCCGCCCTGCGCTGCGAGGAAGAACGCTACCGCCTGGTGGCGCACGGGACGAACGACGGCTGGTGGGACTGGGACCTGGATCGGGACGAGGTCTACTTCTCGCCCCGCTGGAAGAGCATGCTGGGCTACCGCGAGAGCGAGATCGGCACCGACCCCGAGGAGTGGCTGGGCCGGGTGCACCCGGAAGACCTGGAGGGTCTGCAGGACCGGATCGCCTTCCACGTGCGCCGCGGCTCGTCCACCTTTCGGGCGGAGTACCGGGTGCAGCACAAGGACGGCAGCTACCGCTGGATGGCGTGCCGGGGAGTCGCCGTCCCCTCCGGCGACGGCAAGGTCGTCCGGATGGCGGGTTCGCAGACCGACATCACCGAGCACAAGGTCAACGAGGAGCGGCTGCACCACCAGGCCTTCCACGACGAGCTGACGGGGCTCCCCAACCGGGCCGTCTTCGTGGAGCACCTGGACGTGGCGCTGCGGCGCACGCGCGATGACCCCTCCTACCATTTCGCGGTGCTCTTCCTGGACCTGGACCGCTTCAAGGTGGTCAACGACAGCCTGGGCCATCTGGCCGGAGACGAACTGCTCAAGTCGGTCACCGAACGGCTCCAGAACGAGCTGTACCCCATCAACGTCGTCGCCCGGCTGGGCGGGGACGAGTTCGCCATCCTGATCGACAGCATGGAAAACGCCCGCGAGGCGCTGCTGATCGCCAACTGCATCCGCCAGGAGTTCCGGCGGCCCTTCCACCTGGCGGGCCGCGACATCTTCGTCACTCCCAGCATCGGCGTGGCCTGGGGCAAACCCGAGTATCACCAGCCCGAGGACCTGCTGCGCGACGCCGACACGGCCATGTACCAGGCCAAGACCAGCGGCCGCAACTGCTGCGAGATGTTCCAGAAGCGCATGCACTCGCGCGCCGTGGACCTGCTGCACCTGGAGAACGACCTGCGCCGCGCCGTGGAGAACCTCGAGTTCACCCTTCACTACCAGCCGATCGTCTCGCTCGAGACGTACCAGATCGTGGGCATCGAGGCGCTGCTGCGCTGGGAGCACCCCGAGCAGGGCCTGCTGACCCCCGGACAGTTCCTCAACGTGGCCGAAGAGACGGGCCTGATCATTCCCGTCTACTGGTGGGTGCTGCGCGAGTCGTGCCGCTTCCTGAAAGAGGTTCGCTCCGAGATTCCCAGCCAGTCGGGCCTCGCCATCAGCGTCAACCTCTCGGGGCGCCAGTTCGGGCCCGACCTGGTCCAGCGGGTGATGGACGCCGTGGAGGAGACCGGCACGCCGGCCGAAGGGCTCTGCCTGGAGATCACCGAGAACGTCCTGGTCAACCAGGCCGAGGAGTCCTCGAGGATGCTGGAGCAGCTGCAGGCCCAGGGGGTCCGCATCCACCTGGACGACTTCGGGACCGGCTACTCCTCGCTCGGCTACCTCAACCAGTTCTCGTTCGACGCGCTCAAGATCGACCGCTCCTTCATCCAGAGCCTGGCGGCCAACGGCGAGAACATGAAGATCGTGCGCGCCATGGTGGACCTGGCGCACAACCTGTCCATGGAAGTGGTGGTGGAAGGCTTGGAGACGATCGAACAGATCCAGCACATGAAGGCCCTGCAAAGCGACCTGGGCCAGGGCTACTACTTCTCCCACCCGCTGCCCGCCTCCGACATCAAGGCACTGCTCGAAAACGAGCCGCGGCTGGCCGTGTTCGACTACTGGCGGCAGACGAAGACGGGCTAGCCCGTGATTCCGAAGATCACGGCTTGCAAGGCCGCTTCACGAGTGCATCCTCGAAGTTTCTCAGCGGCGGAAGGGGTTCCAGTTCACCTTCTTCCAGAACGAGGGGTTGAGGGCCTCTTCCAGCTCTTCCCGTCTGGCTTCGGCTTCCTGTTCCCCCAGTTCCAGCAGTTGCGGGGCGGACTCGATATCGGCCCAGGAGTAGCTCTCCACCTGCGGGTGGAAGACCACGTCGGCGCCGCGGAAGTGCCCCTGCTGAGCCGAGGCGCTCAGGATCGAAAACGACCGCATCAGGATCTGGTAGATGTTGTTGAGCTTGACGGCGCCGGAGACCTCCAGGCCGATGGCCGAAGCCAGCACCACGTCCACCCCCATGCCCTTCACCTGCGCCACCGGCAGGTTGCAGCTCAGGTAGCCGTCGGCCAGCAGCCGCCCGTCCACCTCCACCGGCACGTACAGCCCGGGGATGGCGCAGCTGGCCCGGATGGCGGTGGCCAGATCGCCCGACTCGAAGACGACCGGCTCCCCCGTGTGCAGGTCGGTGGCCACCACCCGCAGCGGGATGCGCAGTTCCTCGAAGCGCCGGACCGGCAGCGACTCGTGCAGCCACTTCTCCATGCGGTCGTTGCGGTTGAATCCCTTGACGCTGAAGCTCCACCCCCCGATCGTCTTCCAGTCGACCGTGCGGGCCGTTTCCAGCAGCTGCTTCGAGTCGAGTCCGGCCGCGATGCCGGCCGCGATGATGCTGCCCACGCTCACGCCGGCCAGGGCGTGCAGCGGGACCTGCTCGCGCTCCAGGAAACGCAGGACGCCCAGGTGGGCCAGGCCGCGCGCCGCCCCTCCCCCCAGGGCCATTCCGATGCGCAGACCTTTTTTCAGCTTCATGATTCGGCGTGATCTCGACTGCGAAAACCCAACGAGAGTAGGCACTCGAGGCCCCGATTGCAACCGCCAGGGCGCCGCCAGCCCGAGGCATTTGTGATTTTCCGGCGGCGGGAATACCATCGCTGGCGATGAGACTGTCGTTCTGGGGCGCGGCCAGAGAAGTGACCGGTTCCTGCCACCTGGTGGAAGCGGGCGGACTGAAACTGCTGCTGGACTGCGGCATGATCCAGGGGGGCAAGGACCGCCACCTGCGCAACCGGGAGGACTTCCCCTTCTCCCCCGGCGACATCGACTTCGTGCTGCTCAGCCACGCCCACATCGACCATTCCGGACGGCTGCCGCGCCTGGTGAAGTCCGGCTACCCGGGGCCGATCGTCTGTTCGGCCGCCACCCGGGCGCTGTGCGGGGTGCTGCTGCCCGACGCGGGCCGCATCCAGGAGGAGGACGCGGCCTGGAAGATCAAGCGGCTGCGCCGCAAGCGCAAGGACTGGAAGTGGGTCGAGCCGCTGTTCACCGAAGAGGACGCCCGGGAAACGCTGCAGCGGCTGGAATCGGTGCCCTTCCGCCAGCCGCTTCCGCTCAACGACAAGGTCTCGGTCCGCTTCGTGGAGGCGGGTCACATCCTGGGCGCTTCGATCGTGGAGGTGGAGGTCCGCGAAAACGGCGCCGCCACCCGGCTGGTCTTCTCCGGCGATCTGGGCGTACCCCGCGCCCGCCTGCTGGACTCTCCCCGCTCGGTCGAACCCGCCGACACTCTGATCATCGAGTCGACCTACGGCAACCGCGTCCGCGACCCCTACAGCAACCCCACCGAAGAGCTGTACGAGGCGATCCGGGCGACCGTCTCCCGCGGCGGGCGCGTGATCATTCCGGCCTTCGCGGTGGGGCGGACCCAGGAGATCCTGGCCCGGGTCAACGACCTGGTGGAAAGCGGCCGCATCCGCAACGTCCCGGTCTACGTGGACAGTCCCATGGCCGTGGAAGCGACGCGCATCTTCGCCTCCCACCCGGAGGCCTACTCCGAGAGGGCGCGCCGCAGCCTCCACGCCGGGGACAAGCCTCTCGAGTTCCCGGGCCTGACGCTGAACACTTCGGTGGAGGGCTCCAAGGCCCTCAATGCGCTGAAGACTCCGGCGGTGATCATCTCCGCCTCCGGCATGTGCACCGCCGGCCGCATCAAGCACCACCTGAAGCACAACATCGGCAACCCCGCCTGCACGATCCTGTTCGTGGGCTACCAGGCCCAGGGCTCCCTGGGGCGGATCATCGAGTCGGGCGCGGACGTGGTCCGGATCTTCGGGGAGTGGCTGCCGGTCCGAGCCCAGGTCACCTCCATCGACGGCTTCTCCGCCCACGCCGACCGGACGGGCCTGCTCGAGTGGTTCGAGTCGCTGGGCGAACACCCTCAGCAGACCTTCGTGGTGCACGGCGAAGAACAGGCGGCGGTCACGTTCGCGGATACGCTGCTCGAGCAGTACGGAGCCCCGGCCCTGGCCCCCCACCAGGGAGACAGTTTCGAACTCACCTGAGGCGTGAAACGGGAATCTCTGCCCGTCGTTTTCCGGGCGCCGGCCTGAAAGCCCAGCTTACTCCGGGATCACACCATCGCTTTGATGTATTCCCGCCGCATCACCGCGATGTTCGAGATCGAGATCTCCTTGGGGCAGACCGCCTCGCATTCGGCGTGGTTGGAACAGCTGCCGAACTGCTCGGCGTCCATCTGTGCCGCCATGCGACGCACGCGGGTCTTGCGTTCGGGGTGGCCCTGGGGGAGCCGGGCGAACTGGGCGATCTTGGCGGAAACGAACAGCGCCGCCGAGGCGTTGGGGCAGGCGGCCACGCAGGCGCCGCAGCCGATGCAGGAGGCGGCGTCCATGGCCCGGTCGGCGGCGTCCTTGGGCACGAGAATGGCGTTGCCGTCGGGCGCCGAGCCCGTGTTGACCGAGACGTAGCCGCCGGCGGCGATGATGCGGTCGAACGCGGAGCGGTCCACGACCAGGTCCCGGATCACCGGGAACGCCCGGGCCCGCCAGGGCTCCACCCACACCGTGGCCCCGTCGGCGAACTCCCGCATGTGGAGCTGGCAGGCGGTGGTCCCGCGCCGCGGC
>JBFGHG010000265.1:0-5393 GCA_041578395.1 Acidobacteriota bacterium | reverse complement strand
GTCACGCCACGCAAACCCCCACACGTCGCGCTGAATCTGAACACACTCCCGGGCTTGGCGAAAATCTTCGACAGGCCGAATGGTCACCATCGGACTTCGTTCACCGATCCTCGTTCTTGGTTCGCCGTCCGCCGTTCTTCATTGCCTCGAGCTCTCCCCAGCCCCCGCCTCCCGGGGTTTCCACCACCAGGAGTTCGCCGCGGTTCAGGCGCAGGGAGAACTTGCCGGGGAGGCGCTTGCGTTTGCCCCGCGAAATCAGCAGGTTGCTCCCCTTCTTGCCGTCGCGCCCCCCCTGCAGACCCCAGGGGGCGTGCTTGCGGCGCTCCGACAGCAGCGTGACCTGGCAATCGGCCAGCATCTCCAGGCTGCGGATCACGCCGTCGCCGCCGCGGTGCCGGCCGCGCCCATGGGAGCCGAAACGGAGGCGGTACTCGCGCACCCGGAACGGGAAGTAGCGCTCCACGGCTTCCACCGGGGTGTTCAGCGAGTTGGTCATGTGGGTGTGGATGCCGCTGTTTCCGTCGCCTCGCGGACCGGCTCCCATGCCCCCTCCGATCGTCTCGTAGTAGGTCAGGGGCTGGCCGCTCTCCGGGTGGGTGGCGCCGATCGAGAGGTTGTTCATCGTCCCGCTGCTGGCGGCGGGGATGACGTCGGGAAGAGCTTCCGCCAGGGCGCGCAGCAGCACGTCCACGATGCGCTGCGACGTCTCCACGTTGCCCGCCGCGGTGGCCGCGGGGTAGCGGGCGTTGACGATGCTGCCCGCCGGCGCGGACACTTCCACCGGGCGCATCAGGCCGGCGCTGGAGGGAGCGTCGGGCGGGGCCAGGCAGCGCAGCACGTAGTAGACGGCCGAACGCGTGATCGCCTCGACCGCGTTGACGCACCCCTGCACCTGTTCGCTCGAGCCGCTGAAGTCGACCCGCATTTGCTCGCCTTCCACTTGCAGCGCCACCTTGAGCGTCACGGGCCCGGCAGAGCGTTCGCCGCCGCCCGCGTCGTCCAGTACGTCCTCGGCCTGGTAGCGCCCGTCCGGAATGGCGGCGATGGTACGGCGCATGACGGCCTCCGCGTACCGCTGCAACCCCTCGGCGCTCCCCTCCAGCTCTTCGCGGCGGCGGCGCCGGCACAACTCCTGCAGCCGCTTTTCGCCGGCCCGCAGGGCGCCCACCTGGGCCGCCAAGTCCCCTTCCCGCTCCACCGGAGTCCGCACGTTGGTCAGGACGAGTTCCAGCAGGTCCTCCTGCAGCTGCCCCCCCTCGTAGAGCTTCAGCGGCGGGATGCGGATGCCTTCCTGGAAGATCTCCCGGCTCAGGGGCATGGAGCCGGGGGACATCCCGCCCACGTCGGAGTGGTGGGCCCGAGACGCCAGGTAGGCCAGCGGGTCCGGTCCGGCGCCCTCGTAGACCGGCATGACCATCGTGATGTCGGGCAGGTGGGTGCCGCCGGCGAAGGGGTCGTTGAGCATCACGACGTCCCCCGCCTCCAGCGGGAACGCCTTCAGGGCCGCCTCGACCGACATCGGCATCGATCCCAGGTGCACCGGCATGTGGTCGCCCATCGCCAGCAGCCGGCCGCGGCCGTCGAAGACGGCACAGGAGTAGTCGCGGCGCTCCTTGATGTTGGGCGAATAAGCGGTGCGCTTGAGGACGGCTCCCATCTCCTCGGCGACCGATCGGAAGAGGTTGCGATAGATTTCCAGCTGTACGGGGTGATGCTCGTCTGCCATAGGAGCCTCAGGATAGCAAAGGAATTGCCGGGGGCGAAGCGCTCGAGGGGCTGGGAATTCGATTGCGAGTCGCGATTACGAATCACAGATCCCGATTACGATTCCGATTCCGAGTCTGCGGCGGCGTGGTTACCATGAGTTGGGGGGGGCGGGTGGTGTGTGGCGTCACCCGGGGGGAGCAGGCCGCTGTGCTATACTTTGGGCCTTTTCGGGGGACCTTGGGGGATGCGGAAACTCCTGACAGTGCTGGAAATGATCAAGTTCGAGCACACCGTTTTCGCCCTCCCGTTCGCCTTCCTGGGAGCCTTTCTGGCGGCCGGCGGATTCCCGGGCTGGCGCACCTCGGGCTGGATCGTGGCAGCAATGGTGGGGGCCCGCAGCTGTGCCATGGCCTTCAACCGCCTGGCCGATCACCACCTGGACGCCCGCAACCCCCGCACCTCGATGCGGGCCTTGCCGGCGGGACGGCTCTCGCGCGGATTCGTGGCCGGATTCGCCGCCGTTTCGGCCCTTCTCTTCCTCTTTTCTACCTGGATGCTGAATCCGCTCGCCTTCCTGCTCTCTCCCGTGGCGCTGGCAGTGGTGCTGGGCTACAGCTACAGCAAGCGCTTCACCAGCGGCTCCCACCTGCTGCTGGGACTGGCCCTGGGCCTGGCGCCGCTGGGCGGCTGGGTGGCGGTCCGGGCCAGCCTGGACCCGGAGCCGTTCTGGCTGGCCGGGGCGGTGCTGTTCTGGGTGGCCGGATTCGACATCATCTACGCCTGTCAGGACTACGACTTCGACCGGCGGGTGCGGCTCTTCTCGATCCCGGTCCGCGTGGGAATCCGCCGGGCCCTGTGGGTGGCGGCGGGCTGCCACGTGATCATGGTGCTGCTGCTGTCGATCGCCTTTTCCCTCTTCGACTTGTCGCTGCTCAGCTGGAGCGGCCTATTGCTGGCGGCCCTGGGACTGGCCTACGAGCACAGCCTGGTGCGGGCCGACGACCTGAGCCGCGTCAATCTCGCTTTCTTCACCCTGAACGGCGTGATCAGCGTCGTTCTCTTCCTTTTCGTGGGGCTGGACCTGTGTCTGCGCGGTTAGGCGAACTGCTGATTCAGCACGGCAAGATGACCAAGCTCCAGCTGGAGGAGGCCCTTCGCTACCAGCGCGAGAGCGGGGGCCGGCTGGGCTCCATCCTGGTCGAGCGGGGATTCGTTTCGGACCTGGACGTGGCCGCCATCCTGAGCGAGCAGTACGGCGTGGCCCGCCTCGAACTGGAGGAAGTCGAGATCGACCGGGAGGTGACCAAGCTGCTGCCGATGTCCACGGCGATCCGCTACCAGGTGCTTCCCATCCGCCGCAACGGCAACGTCCTGACCGTGGCGCTGACCGACCCCAGCAACGTGATGGTCCTGGACGAGCTGAAGTTCATGACGGGCTACCGCATCGAGCCGCGGGTGGTCCCGGAAACGGCCATCCGGGCCAAGCTGGAGGAGCACTACGGCAGCGAGTCCGCCCTGGAGCTGCAGCGCGTCTACGACGAACTGGCGGCCGAAGGGGAATACGAGCTGGACCTGCAGGAGGAGGAAGGCGAAGTCGACCTCTCCGAGCTGCAGAAGAGCACCACCGAAGCCCCCATCATCAAACTGGTCAACCTGGTGCTGGGAGAGGCCATCCAGAAGGGGGCCAGCGACATCCACATCGAGCCCTACGAGCGGGAGTTCCGCGTGCGCTATCGGATCGACGGGCTGATGTACAACGTGATGAACCCTCCCCTGAAGTTCAAGGACGCCATGATCTCCCGCATCAAGATCATGTCGAACCTGGACATCAGCGAGCGGCGCCTGCCCCAGGACGGCCGGATCAAGCTGCGGCTGAGCAATCACGGACGGCGCAAGGAAGTCGACCTGCGCGTCTCCACCCTGCCGACGCTGTTCGGCGAAAAAGTGGTGCTGCGCATCCTGGACCGGGAAAAACTGCCGCTGGACCTCTCCAAGCTGGGCCTGGAGCCGAGTTCCCTGGCCAAGTTCACCGAGGCCATCGAGCGCCCCTACGGGATGGTGCTGGTCACCGGCCCCACCGGCAGCGGCAAGAGCAGCACGCTGTACACCTGCCTGCACATGCTCAACACCCCGGAGGTCAACATCATGACCTCCGAAGTCCCGATCGAGTACAACTTCGCGGGCATCAACCAGGTGCAGACCAAGGAGCAGATCGGGCTCACCTTCGCCGCCGCCCTGCGGGCCTTTCTGCGGCAGGACCCGGACATCGTCATGGTGGGCGAGGTCCGTGACCGCGAGACGGCCGAGATCGCCATCAAGGCCGCGCTCACGGGCCACCTCGTGCTCAGCACGCTGCACACCAACGACGCCCCGTCCACCATCAACCGCCTCATCAACATGGGAATCGAGCCCTTCCTGGTGGCCAGCTCCGTGCACCTGGTCTGCGCCCAGCGGCTGGTGCGGCGCGTCTGCAGCGAGTGCAAGGCCCCCGTCGAAACCCCCGTCCAGGCGCTGGTCGACATCGGCTTCCCTCCGGCCCTGGCCAAAAACGTCACGGTGCAGGTCGGAGCCGGCTGTGGCAAATGCAACGAGACCGGCTACAAGGGCCGCATCGGCCTGTTCGAAGTCATGGAGATCACCCCCGAGATCCAGCGCATGATCCTGATGGGGGCCACCGCCTCCGAAATCCGCCAGACCGCCAAGGACCAGGGGATGATCACGCTGCGGGAGAGCGGGCTGGAGAAGATCCGCAACGGGACGACGACGATCGACGAGGTGATGAGGGAGACGATGGTCATCTGAGCGATGCTCAGATGGCCATCGCTCAAATCTCAAATCTCAAACTGTCAATTTTCAAGTAAGTTCCAATTTTCAATTCTCAATGAGGCACAGGCTGGCTGGGCTGGACCAGGCGTGCGGGAAAACGGCTCGAGTTCTCACTTTTCCTCCTTTGTGACGGTGAACACCAAAAAGTTAACGGATGTGGGTAGAATAGGACGGCGATGGACCGCAGAAGCCTCAGCTTAGCGGAGATGCTTCAGAAGTTGGTCGAGCAAGGAGGCAGCGACCTGCATCTCACGCCCAATTCGCCTCCCCGGATACGGTTGCACGGCAAGCTCGTGCCGCTGGATCACCCGGTTCTGGACGAGCCGGGCACCAAGCGGCTGGCCTACAGCGTGATGACCGACCAGCAGAAGTTCCGCTACGAGGAAGACCACGAAGTGGACTTCAGCTTCGGGATCAAGAACCTGGCCCGCTTCCGCGCCAACGTCTTCACCCAGCGCGGATCGGTGTCCGCCGTGTTTCGAGCCATCCCGCTCGAGATCCTCGACTTCGAGAAGCTGCGCCTGCCCGGCGTCGTGCCGACGCTGTGCGACAAGCCCCGGGGGCTGGTGCTGATCACCGGGCCCACCGGCAGCGGCAAATCGACCACGCTGGCGGCCATGATCGACAAGATCAACCGCGAGCGGCCCGACCACATCATCACCATCGAAGACCCGATCGAATTCCTGCACGTGCACAAGAAGTCGATCGTGAACCAGCGCGAGGTGCACTCGGACACGGCCTCGTTCACGACGGCCCTGAAGATGGCCTTGCGGGAAGACCCGGACGTGGTCCTGGTCGGTGAGATGCGGGACCTGGAAACGGTCGAGTCGGCGCTGCGGATCGCCGAGACTGGCCACCTG
>JBFGHG010000264.1:0-5399 GCA_041578395.1 Acidobacteriota bacterium | reverse complement strand
CCCCTGACCTTGCTCTAGTTTGAGTGTGATTCAAATCACACTTACTTTCATCACCAACGATCCTCCCGGTTTTTCCGTTTTCGCGTGATTCGGCTCACCGTGCTCCCCCTCGCCTCTGGCACAGAATAGGCGCCGTGATTAGTCCAGCGGGCAATCGGGGCCTGACCGGACGAGGCTGATCCTTCTCTCTCGCGGGGGAGACGAGAGAGTCAATTTAAAAAAGCTTACTCAAAACCAGACTCTCTGGCAACGGAGTCTTCGAAGGCGGCGGAGTGTGCCCAAAAGATGAGAACCAGAGGTTGTTTCGCAGTCATCCATACTCTCTTCTACATTTTCCTCATCACCGGCTGGCTGCCGGCCGGCATCGTCGAGCTGGCCTGGGAGCCCGTTTCGGGAGCCGGCCCCGGGTACCACGTCTACCGGTCCACCGACGGGGAGAACTTCCGGAGACTGACGGGCTCCAGCGTGAGGTCCGCTTCTTACGAGGACCGGACGGCCGAAGTCGGCACACTCTACTATTACCGGGTGACCGCGGTGCGTTCGGGCGGCGGGGAGAGCGACTTCTCCAACCGCGTCGCCGCCATCGCGGGCGGTGAAGCCGACCTGGAAATCCAGCTCGAGGCGCCGGCCGACCCCATGGCCGGGACCCGGGTCTCTTTCCCCGTCACGGTGTTCAATCACGGCACCGGCCCCAACGGCTCGGCCCTGCAGGTCTCGATCCCGCTGCCCCCGGGCCTGACCTGGTCGGGCTGGAGCGGCCTCGATTGGAGCTGTCTGCAGCAGCCGCAGAGCGTCTCCTGCGCGTCGGAGGTCATTCTCCTGCCCCGGAACTCCTCGCGTTTTTCGCTCCACTTCTGGCTCTCTCCCCGCGTGGACCCGGAACCGACCTTGCGCGCCTCGCTGGCCACGGCCGATGGAGTGGTCGAGGAAGTCGCCCATCGGCTGGACGGAATCCGCTACGGTCTCTACCTGCCCCATTACCTGACCGAGGAAGCGGACTTCGCCAGCCTCTCCCTGACCAATCACTCCACCACCACCGCCACGGTGGGCCTGACCGCGTACGACCGCCTGGGGTCGCCGCTGGTGCCGGGGGGCGGGGAGCCGCCGATCATGCTGCCCCCGGGAGAGCAGCACTCCGAATTGAACTACGAGCGCCAGCCGGCCGCGTCCGGACAGCTGCCGGGCGGCTGGCTGGGCCTGGTCTCGGACACCCCCGGGGTTGGCGGGTTCTTTCAGTTTGGAGACCGGCGCCTGTACCGGCTCGACGGGGCAGCGCTGCTGCAGGAGGTCTCCCGGGAGGCCTTCTTCACCCGGGTGCTGTCCGGCGAACAGGCGTTCCTGGGACGGCCGGCCCAGACCTGGCTGAGCATCATCAACCCGTCGGACGAACCGATCACCGTCGAGGCCCAGCTGGTACGGACCAATCGAATCGCCAAGTCGCTGGTGGAGAGCGTGTCCTCCCGAAAGAGCGTACCGCTGGCCCTGGCCCCCAAGGCGCTCTTTCAGGCCCGGCCGGAGGACATCTTCGGAGACATGCAGGGGATCACCGGGTACGTGAGACTGAAGGCCGTCGAGGGGGACGGCTTCGTGGCCTTCGAGCGGGTGGAGCTGCAGGGTGGAGCCAGCGCCGTGGGAATCAGCGCCGGAACGGCCCGCAGCCACCGCCTCTACTCGGCCCAGCTGGCCCACGCCGCGGACGTCTTCACCCACCTCGAGCTGATCAACACCTCGGATGAGCGGCGGGACGTCCGCCTGCTGGCCTCCGGCGAACAGGGACAGGAGCTGGCTGCGCCGGTCGAGTTGAGCCTGCTGCCGGGCGAGACGCTCAGCCGCACGCTCGAGCAGGTGTTTCAGTTTCCGGCCGGCCAGCGGATCAGCGGTTCGCTGGAGATCCAGGCCGACGGGCCGGGCCTGACCGGAGACGTCATCTTCGGCGACCCGGTGATGCTCGAGTACGCCGCCTCCCTGCCCCTGCAGCCGGAGCCCTTCGAGCGCGCCTCTTTTCACTACCTGGCCAACACCGAGGACGTCTACACGGGACTGGCGGTGTTCAACGTCGGCCTGCAGCCGGCCCTGGTCACACTGGAGGTGTTCGATCCGGACGGGAACCCGCTGGCCTGGACCGAGCTGGAGCTGGGCCCCCAGCACCGGATCTCCCGCACGCTGACCGAGCTGATTCCGGAGGTGCGCGGGCAGGTGGGAGGCTACCTCCGCCTGGAATCCACCCAGCCGGTCGTCGCCCAGCAACTGTTCGGCCACACCCGCCTGGCCTTCCTTTCCGCGGTTCCGGCCTCCGCGCTGCCGTGAGCCTCCGGGGTCGACGCCATGAAATCCGAATTTTTACACCCGGCCCTTTGGATTTGGTAGCGTTGACCCCGGGATGAACTTCGTCGACCTGGGCCGGATCGAGTTCGCAAAGGCCCTCGAGCGGCAGCAGCAGCTGGTGGAGGCGATCGCCGCCGGGCGGGAAGAAGAGACCGTCCTGCTGCTCGAACATCCTCCCGTCTTCACGGTGGGGCGGGTGGGGGACGCGGCCAACCTGCTGGCGGAGCGGGACTTCGACGGGAACCCTCTGGAGCTGATCCGCATCGGACGCGGCGGCGACGTGACCTACCATGGCCCTGGCCAGCTGGTGGCCTACCCTCACCTCGACCTTCGAACACGCGGGCGGGACGTGCATCGCTACCTGCGCAGCCTCGAGGAAGTCCTGATCCGGCTGGCGTCCGAGTTCGGAGTCGAGGCGTTTCGGCGCGAGGGACTGACGGGCGTCTGGACCGAACAGGGAAAGCTGGCCTCCATCGGGGTGGGCGTCCGCCGCTGGGTGACGATGCACGGGCTGGCGCTGAACGTCTCGACCGACCTGCGCTACTTCTCGCTGATCCGCCCCTGCGGGATCGAGGACTGTCCGGTGACTTCGCTGAGCCGTCTCTGCGGCCGGCCGGTGAAGCGATCCGAAGTGACCTTGGCGTTCCGGTCTTGCTTCGAGGCGGAGCTGGGGAGCGAAGGAACGCTGGGCGCCCTCGAGGGAAAAGCAACTGCATGAGATCGAGAAATCCCTTGCTGGGACTTACGATGGCGAAGCCGACGCAATCCTGGAGGAGATCGAGGATTTCCTGCGGGAGCAGGCATGGCCCGGTGACTGAACCGACCCAACCCTGACGGGCGCCGCCCTGTTCTCGTCTCGAGCTGCCATCACGTCGACGTTGGGGCTCGCGAACGGAAGTCGAAGTCGGTCCGGAGCATGGCCTGAAGGCCACCTCGTGCATCAACCTGTACAACCTCTTCACGGTTCGAAAGAGAGAGTCGAGGAGTTTCGTCGGCAGTGTGGGAAAGGAGACGATGGAGGAGGTCTGCCGGTCGCTCGTGATCGCATCCGGATGCGACTGAGCGGACCTCGTTGCTTCGGTG
The DNA here is from genome assembly GCA_041578395.1 of Acidobacteriota bacterium. GTDB lineage: Bacteria > Acidobacteriota > UBA6911 > RPQK01 > JANQFM01 > JBFGHG01. Next base: position 1,991 of record JBFGHG010000264.1, on the reverse strand, counting down.
GCCGGTTCATTCCATTACAATACCCGGATGGCGACCCAGCGGCAGCCGGTGTTTCACGTCCGCGGCCTCCCGGTGTACGGGGACCTGATCCTCTCGCCGATGGCCGGGTTCTCGGACATGCCCTACCGCTCGCTCTGCCGGGAGCTGGGTTCGGCCGTGAGCTATACGGAGTTCGTCTCCGCCATCGGGCTGCTGCAGGGGAAGAACGAGAAGACCCTGCGGATGCTCGCCTACCGGGAGCAGGAGCGCCCGGTCATCTTCCAGATCTTCGACAACGACGAGCAGCGCCTGGCAGATGCCGCGCGGCTGATCGAGACGCTGCGCCCCGACGCGATCGACCTGAACATGGGCTGTTCGGTCAACAAGGTGAGCGGCCGGGGGGCCGGGGCGGGACTGCTGCGGGAACCGGAAAAGATCGGCCGCATCATCCGCGGCATGGTGGCCGCGGTGCGGGTGCCGGTTACCGGCAAGATCCGGCTGGGCTGGGACCAGGGCTCGCTCAACTACCTGGACGTGGCGCGTACCCTGGAGGACGCCGGCGCCTCCCTGGTCGCGGTGCACGGCCGGACGCGGTCGCAGGCCTACAGGGGGTCGGCCGACTGGGACGCGATCGCCGAAATCGTCGAGGCGGTCGACATCCCGGTCATCGGCAACGGCGACGTGCGCACCGTCGAGGACATCGAACGCATTCAGGCCCACACCGGCTGCGCCGCCGTGATGATCGGCCGGGGCGCCATCGGGCATCCCTGGATTCTCCAGCGGCGCGACCGGCACCAGGTCCCGTTCGCCGACAAGGCGGACTTCATCCGCCGCCATTTCGAGCGGATGCGCGGGTTCTACGGCGACCGGATGACCCTGATCCTGGTCCGCAAGCACATCGCCCGCTACCTGAAGGGGTATCCCGGAATCAAGGACCTGCACCTGCAGCTGGTCCAGGTGCGCGAGGTCGCGGACTTCTACCGGCTGCTGGAGGAGGTCGTCGGGCGGGTGGACCCGGCCGCAGTCGCGCTGGCCGGTTGACCGAGCACCGCCAGGAGGAACCGATGCAATTCGAACTGACACGAGTCGCGCCGCTGCAGGCCGCCAACGTCATGGCACTGGTCTACGGGCTGGTGATGCTGGCGGTGGTCCTGATCATGCTGCCCTTCCTGCTGATCTTCCTGCTGATCGGGGCAACCGCCGGCGGGGAAGATCCCGCGGCGTTCCTCGGGGGCGCCATCGGGTTTGCGGTCGTGCTGGTGGCCTATCCCGTCATGGGGCTCGTCTTCGGCTGGATCGGCGGGCTGCTGGGCGCCTGGATCTACAACCTGATCGCCGGCTGGATCGGCGGCATTCGCTACACGGTTCGCGACCTGGACGCACCGCCCGCCCCCGCGCCCTCCACCTCGTACGCGGGCTGACGCCAGCCGTGGCCACTTTCGCGATCGGCGACGTGCACGGCTGCTTGGGCGAGCTGCGGTCGCTGCTGGACCAGATCGAGTTTCGCCCCAGGCGCGACCGGCTCTGGCTGGTGGGAGACCTGGTCAACGGCGGGCCTCACTCCCTCGAGGTGCTGCGCTGGGCTCACCGCCACCGCGGCTCCCTGGTCAGCGTGCTGGGGAATCACGACCTGTACGCCCTGGCCCGATTCGCCGGGACGGTCCGGCGCAAGAAGCGCGACACCCTGGACGCCCTGCTCCAGGCGCCCGACGCCGACGAGCTGATGGACTGGCTCCGGCGCCGTCCCCTGCTGCACCTGGGCGGCGGCTGCTTGCTGGTGCACGCCGGGCTGGCCCCGCAGTGGAGCGTCGACGAGGCCGGGGCGCTGGCCGGAGAGGTCCAGGCGGACTTGAGGGGTCCCGGCTGGAAAGGTTTTTTGAAGGACTATTTCAACGCCTCCCGGCGCGGTTGGACCTCCCGTTTGCAGGGACGGGAGCGGCTCCTGGCCGCGCTTCGCATCTTCACCATGATCCGCACCTGCAAGCCGGCCGGCCGGATCTGCTTCGACTTTT